>JBBSNJ010000232.1:0-5631 GCA_038232775.1 Thermomicrobiales bacterium | reverse complement strand
GCTGGCGACCGCCAACCACTGGTCCTGGAGCTGACGCAGGCTCTGCTCGGTGATGTCGCGGATCGCGACCACGCCCCCCCGCGCTGCCGCCCCGTCTTGGAGCGGCTGGACGGTCGCCTCGTACCAACGCCGGGAGCCGTCGGCGGTGGTGGCCGTGAAGGTCGTGCTGAACCGCTCGCCGCGGGCCGCTCGGCACTGGGGCGTCGCCTCCGGCGGCAATGGCCGCCCCGATTCGTCCTCGGCCGCGAACTCCGCCCCGAGGCCGAAGGCGCGCCGGTAGGCCTCGTTCGTCAGGACCACCTCCCCCGCGGGGCCGATCACCAGCACCGCGTCCCCGATCCCCGCCAGGACCGCCGCCAGCGAGACCCGCGCCGCCTCCCGCGTCGCGGCCAGATCCTGGAGCTCGATCGAGCGCGCCTGCAGCTCGTCGTTGGTGGTGGTCAGCTCCTCGACCGTCGCCTGCAGCTCCTCGTTGAGCGTCTCCAACTCCTCGTTGGTGGCCTGCAACTCCTCGTTCAGCGTCTCGATCTCTTCGGCCGCCGCCTGCGCTTCCTCGTTGACGACCACCAGCTCCTCGCACTCGGCCCGCAGCTTGGCGTTCTCGGCCGCGAGACTCTCGTTCGCCGCCCGCAGCTCCCGGATCTCGGTCGCCGCCGCCGCCGCCCGGCCCTCCCGCCGAGCCAGCTCCGCCGCGAGCAAGGCCCGCTCCTCGTCGTCCCGCCGCTGCCGCTGGCTGAGCTCGGTGACGTCGGTGACGGCGACGACCGCGATCTCGGACTGGGCCTCGCCATTGTCCGGCTCCGCCGGATAGCAGGCGATCTCGAGGTCGCGCCCGCCGTCGTCGAGGACCTCCTCCGCCACCCGATGGCGCCCAGTCGTCGCCTCCCCCCGCAACGCCGCGTCGAGCGCGACCCGCAGGGGGCCGGCGAGCGCGGGGGCGATGCGGTGCACCAGGTCGTCGCCGATCGCCGCGCCGTGGATCCCGAGCAGCCGGCGGGCGGTGCCGTTGATCGAGCGGATGTGGTAGCCCGGATCGGTCGTCACCACGCCGACCGGCAAGCCATCCAACAGCCGCGCCGCCCGCAGCCCGGAGGCGGTGGTCCGCGCCGCCAGCTCCCGCGTGGCCGGTCGCTGGCTCCCCGGCGGCCGCCCCGGCGCCGGCGGTGCGGGCGCCACGTCCATCACCCGGTCGGGCGGGATCGGCACCTGCCCCCCGAGCCGGCGGAAGAGCCTGAGGCTCGGGTGCTCCAGCGCGAACATCTCCGGCAGCGGGCCGATCGACTCCGCCTTGCCGAGCGCCAGGTACCCACCGCGCCGGAGCGAGAACGCGAAGAGCTGGAGCGCCCGCCGTTGCAGCTCGGGGGTGAAGTAGATCAGCACGTTGCGGCAGAGGACGAGGTCGATCCGGGGAAAGGGTGCCCGGTGCGCCAGATCGTGCTCCCCGAAGACGACGAGCCCGCGCACCGCCTTCCGCACCTCGTAGATGCCGTCGAGCCGGACGAAGTGCCGCGCCACCAGCTCCGGCGGCAGCGCCGCCAAGGCCCGCTCCGGGTAGACCCCCCGCCGCGCGAAGTCGACCGCCTCGGCCGCGACGTCGGTGGCGAAGATCCTGACCGGCAAGCCGCCGAGTTGGTCCCCCAGCAGCTCGGTGACCAGCATCGCCAGGGTGTACGGCTCCTCGCCGGTGGCGCAGCCAGCCGACCAGAGCCGCAGCTCCCCCCGCTCCCGCGCCTCGGCGATCAACTCGGGGAGGACGCGCTCCCGCAGCAGGTCGAACAGCTCCGGATCGCGGAAGAACTGGGTGACCTTGATCAGGAAGGAGGCGACCAGCCGCCGCAGCTCCTCAGGGTGTCGCTCGACGTGGCGCCGGTAGTCGCCGAGGGTCGCCGTCCCGACTGCCGCCATCCGCCGCTGCAGGCGGCGCTCGATCGTCGGCCGCTTGTAGGCGCCGAAGTCGAGGCCGGTCCGGTCCCGGACCCGCTCGAGGAACGCCCGCAGCTCGCCGTCGGCCGACTGCGGCGGCAGGACGTAGGCACCGCCGAGTAGGTCCGCCAGCAGCGGTCCGATCGCCTCCAACTCGGCGACGACGTCGGTCGCCGACGGCGGCACCGCCAGCGGCATCCAGGGGAAGCTGGCCGTCTCCGGGTTCTGGACTATGACCGTCCCCCCGGCCCCCTTGACCACCTGCGCCCCGGCCGCCCCGTCGCTGCCCGAACCGGTCAGCACGACGGCGATCAGCTCCTCGCCGTAGATCGCTGCCGCCGTCTCCAGCAGCCGGTCGACCGACGGCTGCGGTCCGCCGTTGCCCGGCACAACGCCGACCGAGTGGTCGGTGATCGCGACGTCGCGGTCGGCGGGGACGACGTAGACGACCCCCGCCGCCAGCTTCTCCTCCCCGGTCACGGTCCGCACCGGCAGCCGGCAGCGGGCGGCCAGGATCTCCCCCAGGTGGCTGACGCGGTGGGGGGCGATGTGCTGGGCGATCACGACCGGCGCCGGGAAGTCGGCCGGCAGGGTCGCGACCAGGGTCGAGAGCGCCTCGACGCCGCCGGCCGAGGCGCCGACGACGACCAGCCGACCCATCCCCGCTGCCCCGGCTTCGTCCTCGCCCTCAGCCACGGCCCCACCTCGCGACCATCCATCTTCTCGAACCGGCGCGCCATGATAGCACGCGATTGAACTCAGTCCGGCAGCGCCGGAGGGCGTCTTGGTCGCCTCCTGGCCGGCGCCGTGCGGGCCGCTCCGGGCACGCGGCGGATGGGGCGGCGCCTCACGCGTCCGGAGCCGGGGAGTGATCACGGGTCGGCGTAGGCTCGGTCAAGAACGCCGCCACCAGCCGGTCGAACTCCTCCGGCCGCTCCAGGTTCGACAGGTGGGCCGTCCCGGCGATCGTCACCCCGCGCGCCCCGGCGATCCCCTTCGCCAGCCGATCAGCCGCGGCCAGCACGTCCGGTTGGTCCTCCGCCCCCGCCAGCACCAGGGTCGGCACTCGGACCTCCCCCAGCCGCCCGACCGCCGGCGGATCGAGGGGGATCGGGGCTCCCTCGTCCGGCCGCGCCAGCAGTTCGCCGTTGAGCCGCCGCACGAGTCCCCGCACGGTGGGCTCGACCGCCGCCGGCGACCGCCGCGGTCCGTCGACCCACATCGCCAGCTCCATCTCGTTCGCGCGCTCGACCTCCCCGACCTCCAGCGCCGCGTCCACCGCTTCCCAGCCGCGGACCAGAGCCGCCGAGGGCGCCAGCCCGCTCGGTCGCGTCGCCGCCAGCACCAGCGAGCGGGCCAAGCCTGGGAACTCCAGCGCCGCGTCGAGCGCCACGGCGCCGCCCATCGACAGCCCGACCAGGTGGGCCGGGCCGACCCCGAGGGCCGCCAGCAGCGCGGCCAGATCGGCCCGCGGCGAGAAGGCTCCCCGCGCCGCTCCCGAGCGCCCGAACCCGCGCGCGTCGTACCGGATCACCTGGAAGCCGCGGCCGCTCCCGGCCAGGGCGGCCACTTGCCCGTCCCACAGGCGGGAGTCCCCGATCCCGGCGTGGAGCAGGACGACCGGCTCCCCCTCGCCGACCACCTCGCACCAGAGTTCCGCGCCCGCCACCGAGACGGTCCCCGATTGGGCCATGGCTCCCCCTTGATTGCTGCCGCGGGTGGGATGATCGGAGCGCCGGGAGGACGGACGGGACGGCCGGAACGACCGCGACGGCCGGGCGAGTGGGCGCGGCGTCGGGCTCGGGGCGGGGCGGAAGGGGACCGCTGGCGACCGACGCGGTTCCCGCCTACAGCGCCGGGCAGAAGCGTTGTGCCCCTCGCTTGCTCAAGGACCGGTGACGACGGTTGTCGGCCTCCGGCCGACGGGCGCAGCAAGCAGCGCCCCTACCCAGAACGCCGCCGACAACTCCACTGACGGCCGCGCTAGCCGCCCCAGGTGCGCTCGAGGACGCGCAGCCAGTTCTCGTGGGCGAGGTCGCGGAGGGTGGCCTCGTCGTGGCCGCGGGCGCGGAGGGCGGCGAGGAGCTTGGGGAGGCCGGCGGCGTCGCCGAGGTCGCGGGGCATTGTGGCGCCGTCGAAGTCGGAGCCGAGGCCGACGCCGTGGGGACCGAGTTTCTCCAGCAGGTAGTCGACCTGCTGGGCGACGCGGCTGAGGGGGGTGTCGGGGTCGGTGGCGCCGTCGGGGCGGAGGAAGCCGACGTGGAAGTTGACGCCGACCAGGCCGCCGCTCTCCCGGACGGCGGCGAGCTGGCGGTCGGTCAGGTTGCGGGCGGAGGGGACGAGGGCGTGGGCGTTGGCGTGGGAGGCGACGAGCGGGGCGGTGGAGAGCTTGGCCACGTCCCAGAAGCCGGCCTCGTTCAGGTGGGAGAGGTCGATCACGATCCGCAACCGGTTGCAGGCGCGGACCAACTCCTCCCCGAGCGGGGTCAGGCCGGGGCCGGTGTCGGGCGAGGAAGGGAAGGCGAAGGGGACGCCGTGGGCGAAGCGGTTCGGCCGCGACCAGACCGGGCCGAGCGAGCGCAGCCCGGCGGCGTGGAAGACCTCGAGGGCGTCGAGCTCGGGGTCGATCGCCTCCGCCCCCTCGACGTGGAGCACCATCGCCAGGACGCCTTCGGCCAGGCAGCGCCGGATCTCGGCGACCGAGCGGACGACGCGGGCGGCGCCGGCCGACTCGGCTTCCAGCCGGCAGAGGCGGGCGATCATGCGCAGCGCCTCGCGCTGGGCGTGGGCGAGCGGCATCGGCGGCGGGATCGTCGCCGGGTCGCCGTAGGTGGTCATCAGCCGGTCGGGGTCGGGGTCCGCCGCGGCGGCGCCGGCCGGGGGCGGGTCGGGGACGAAGACGGCGAAGAGGCCGCCGGCGAGCCCGCCCTCGCGGGCGCGGGGGAGGTCGATGTGGCCGGTCGCCGACCGCTCGAAGAAGGAGCGGCCGGTCCGCGGCAGGTTGAGCAGGGTGTCGTTGTGCCCGTCGAAGACCGGGATCGTCGCCCCAACCCCGCCGCCCGCGTCCGCCACGTCGCTCCCCCTTCTGCCTGGCCCGTCCGGCGCGATTCGGCGGGTATCATGCACCAGTTCGGGCCGGAGCGGGTGGGCCGGGCGGTGATCGCCGGGCGCCCGCGGGGCAAGATGGGGGGCGACGATGGCGGAGGGACAAACTCAGTCGGCGGGGGCTGGGCTGCTGGCCGGCAAGCGGTGCCTGGTGATGGGGATCCAGAACCGGTGGAGCATCGCCCACGCGATCGCGGAGGCGATGGCGGCGGCGGGGGCGCGGCTGGCGCTGACCTACGTCGACGAGCGGGCGAAGCGGGACGCCGACGCCTTCATCGCCGAGCACCCCGGCACGCTCGGCTACGCCTGCGACGTGGAGTCGGACGACGACCTGGACGCCCTGGCGGAGGCGCTGGGGCGGGACCTGGGGGGGGTCGAGGCGCTGGTCCACTCGATCGGCTACGCGCCGGCGGCGGCGCTGAAGGGGCGCTTCGTCGACACGAGCCGGGCGGACTGGGGGACGGCGCTGAGCGTCAGCGCCTACTCGTTGGTAGCGGCCGCCAACCGGGTCGTTCCTTTTTTGGGGGGGGGGGGGAGCGTCACGACCCAGACCAAACTCGGCTCGGAGCGGGGCGTACCGCCGGACAACGTGATGGGGGGGGG
>JBBSNJ010000231.1:0-5633 GCA_038232775.1 Thermomicrobiales bacterium | reverse complement strand
TGACGACCAGGATCGCGGTCACGAGGCAGCCGACCGGGACGGACGAGACGAGCGCGAGGGGAGTCAGTGCCCCCGTTTGGACGTAGGCGGTGCCGGCGACGGCGACCGGTCCGAAGAAGAAGAAGGCGAACGGGTCGCCCAACCCCAGGTAGCCGAGCGGGGCGGGGCCGCCGGTGTAGGCAACGGCCGAGGCAAGCGCCAGCAGCCCGAGCGCCAGGATCGGCCACCCACCCCGCCAGACGAGGTAGAGCCCAGCGAGGGTCGCCAGGCCGAGCACGAGCCAGGTCGCCGCCAGCACCCGCTCCGGCGCGATCAGGCCGCGCTGGGTGACGCGGGTCGGGCCGAGCCGGTGCTCGGTGTCGGCGCCGCGCTTGAAGTCGAAGACGTCGTTCGCCAGGTTGGCGGCGACCTGGAGCAGCAGGGCGACCGCCAGCGCCGCCACCGCCGCCAGGACGACGAAGCCCCCCTCGGCGACCGCGACCGCACTCCCCACCGCAACCGGCGCGACCGCCGCCGGCAGCGTCTTCGGCCGGGTCGCCAGGAGCCAGGCGGCGACGGGGGACGGGCGCGCTGCCCTGGCCCCGGCCGGGTGGTCGATCATCCCGTCATCCTACTCCGCTCCTCTTCGGGTCTCGATCAATCGTGCCCGGCACCGGCTCGCCGATCCCCGGCATCCGATCAGGTCCCGGGGGCCGCCTCCGGCAGTGGCGCGGCCGTCGGCGCGGCGACCGCGTCGGTGGCGTCCGGGTTCGGCTCGGCCTCGGCCTCGGCGGTGGCAGCGGGGGCGGTCGGGGTCGGGCCGGTCGTCCCCGCCGGGGCTGGGGCGGCTCCCCCGCCGGGAGCCTGGATGTCGAGGAACGGTTGGACCGACGCGCCGTCGAGGATCGCCCAGTTGATCGTCTTCAGGGCGTCGATGTAGTTCAGGGAGATGATCTCCGGATTGTTGCGGACCGCCTCGCCCCGGAGCGCGATCGCGGTTGCTTCGCCCGCGGCCCGGATCTGCTCCGCCTCGGCGTCGCCCTGCGCCAGGTTGGCGACCCGCCGCGCCTCCTGCTCGGCGGCCACCGCCTCGTTCTCCCGCGTCTCGATCTGCTCGCGGGCGATCTGCTGGGCTTCGATCGCCTGCTCGTACGCTTCCTGGAAGCGGGGGCGCTTCAGCTCGTAGTACTCCAACTCGACGAACGACTCCGCGAACCGGGGCTCGATCAGCTCGCGCACCCGTTCGCTGACCGTCTCCAGTTGCCCCGAGTAGAGATCGGTCGCCGTGAACTGCTGGACCTGCTGCCGCGTGATCGTCCGGGCGTGGAACTTGACCACGTTCTCGTTCACCTGCGGCATCGTCCGCCCGATCGCGGAGTAGACCTCGCCGACGTTCTCGGGGGGGATCCGATAGCGGATGTTGAACGTGATCGTCAACGGCTGGCCGTCGCGGGTGACGCCGTCGACCGGGGTGTCGCGGAAGTCGGCGTTCGAGTTCGAGCCGCCGTCGTCTTCGAGCACCTCGTAGAAGGTGGTCCGGGTGCTGTAGCAGTGGAAGTCGTCGGCGCCGGGGATCTTGAAGTGGAGCCCCGGCCCCACCTCGCGGTCGACCGCCCGGAAGCGGGTCACGGCGCACGCCTCACCGGCGTCGACTCGCTCGGTCCCGAACAGGAAGATGAGCAGGGCGACCGCTGCCACGGCCCCGAGCACGATCAGGAGCGGCGAGCCGCTGAATCCGGAGCGGGGCGGCAGCCCGCCGCCCCGACCCCCCGACCCGCCGAAGCCGCCGGACCCGCCCGACTCGCCGGACCCCCCGCTCAGCTCCCGGATGGTCGGCCCGCGGCCGATCGAGCCCCCGCCGCGGTCGAGTCCCAGCGCGCGCCGCACCTCCGGGTCTCCTGCCCCCTCCGGGTCGCGGTCGGGGGGCCGCTCGCCGACGTACCGGTCGCCATCACCGTCGCTCATCGTTGTCTCCTTCCGGCTGGTCCTGGGTTGGGCCCCGCTCCACCGGCAGCGCCCGATTGTCGAGCAAGCGCACGCCCTCGATCTGGGCGGCGACGAGGACGCGGCAGGCGGCGCCGACGTGCCCCACCGGCTCCAAGGTCTCCCCGTCCACGATCGCCAGGTACTCGACCACGAGACCCGGCGCCGGATCGAGGCGCTGTCGCCCGGCGGCGACGAGGCGCGCCGCGTCCCGCTCCCCGGCGGCGTCGCGATCGACGATCTCGGCCAGCGCCCGCGGGATCGCCGCCGCCGCCGCCCGTCCCGCCGCCGAGAGGCGGGCGTTCCGCGACGACAGCGCCAGGCCGTCCGGGTCGCGCACGGTCGGACAGGCGACGATCGTCCCCGGCAGGGCGAGGTCGAAGTGGAGGCGGCGGACGATCTGCAACTGCTGGAAATCCTTCTCCCCGAAGTAGGTCCGGGCCGGCCGGACGAGGCCGAGCAGGCGGGCGACGACGGTGCCGACGGCGCGGAAGTGGCCCGGCCGCGCCGCCCCCTCCCACCGCTCGCCCAGATCGACGACCGCGACCGTCGTCGCGAACCCCGGCGGGTAGACCGCCTCCACCGGCGGGGCAAAGACGAGGTCCGCGCCGGCGGTGGCCGCCAGTGCCGCGTCCCGGTCTAGGTCGCGGGGGTAGCCGCTCAGGTCGGCCGCGTCGTCGAATTGGGTCGGGTTGACGAAGACGCTGACGACCGTCCGCCGGTTCTCTCTGGCCGAGCGCCCGACCAGCGCCAGGTGTCCGGCGTGGAGCGCCCCCATCGTCGGCACGAAGCCGGTCGGCTCGGCGGCGAGCGCCGCCCGCAGCGCCGCCGCCGTGCGGACGACCGTCGCCACGGCCGGTCACCCGCCTCCCCGGGGTGGGCCGGGCGGTGGCTCTCCGGCCGATCCGGGACGACCCTCCGGCCCGAGCTCCGCCAGGACCGCCGGCTTCATCGCGTAGGAGTGGGCGGCGTCCGGGAAGTCGCCCGCCCGGACCTCGGCGGCGAAGGCGGCGAAGGCGTCGCGGGCGGCGCCGGCGAGGTCGGCGTAGCGCTTCGCGAAGCGGGGGGAGACCCGTTCCTCGAGCCCGAGCAGATCGTGCCCGATCAGGATTTGGCCATCGCAGCCCGGCCCGGCGCCGATCCCGATCGTCGGGATCGCGACCCGCTCGGTGATCAGCGCTCCCAGCTCGGCCGGGACCGCCTCGACCACCAGTGCGTAGGCCCCCGCCGCCGCCACCGCCTCGGCGTCGGCCAGGATCGCCCGCGCCGAGGCTGCATCGCGCCCCTGGACCTTGAACCCGCCGAGCGCCCCGGCCGACTGCGGCAGCAGGCCGACGTGCCCCATCACCGGGAGGCCCGCCCGCACGATGCGTTCGATCCGAGGGGCGAGGTCGCGGCCCCCTTCCAGCTTGACGGCGTCGACGCCCCCCTCCTGGATCAGCCGGCCGGCGTTGGCGAGCGCCTGGCCGTCGTCGATCTGGTAGGTGAGGAAGGGGAGATCGCCGACGACGTGCGTGTTCGGGGCGCCGCGGACGACGGCCCGGGCGTGATGGAGGATGTCGGCCAGCGTCACCTTGACCGTGCTCTCGTAGCCGAGGACGACCATCCCGAGCGAGTCGCCCACCAGCAGCAGGTCGATCCCGGCCTGCTCGGCGAAGCGGGCGGTCGGGTAGTCGTAGAGGGCGAGCATCGCCAGCTTCGCCGCCGACCCCTTGCGCGCCGCCAGCGCCGGCACCGTCAGTTTCGTCCGCTCGCCGCGAGCCGTTTCGACCACTGCCTGCCGCTCCCGTGCTCCGCCCTCGCGACCAAGGGCCATCCCGCGCCCGACGGCGACCGCGGCGGTCGTGACCGTCGGGCCTCGTCCCGGTTGGGCGCCATCGGGTCCCCGAAGGCACCATTGTCGCACGCCGCCGCCCGCTTCCCCGTGCGGCGGGCGACCGAGCCGACCGGTCGGGCAAGCGCTCCCGACCATGCGGCAGCGATGTTGCGTAGTGGGTCGGCGGACGCCGGAGGCAACGACGGGGCAGCGCGTCCCGAACCAGGCCCCCCCAGCGCCGCGCCACCCGACCGAGACGACAATCGCCGATGAGGGAGGTGCACCGTGCCGTCCTACCTGCTGCCGATCGCCCGGCATCTGGCGTACCCCGAACGCTTCCTGCTCCGGGACGAGGATGACCGCTGGTTCGTCTGGAAGGCGGAGAGCGCCGGCGATCTTCCCGAGGAGATCGCCGAGACGACCGCCGCCTGGCTCCTGACCAGAGCCTGGATGCAGCCGATCGCGCCCGCCTCGGCCTGGGTCCACGTCGACGATCTGCCGATCGCGCCCCACGTCGGTTCGCCCCGCCCCCAACCCTGAGGTCGGCCGGCGACCAACGCTCGCGATCAGCCGCCGCCCTGGCTCCGCCGCGGCCAGACCCTACTCCGCTTGGGGGGGGCTGGGTTGGGGAGGCGGCGGTGTCGTGCCTTGGGTGAGGAGCAGGGTCGCGTAGGCCGCCAGCCAGTGCTCCACCATGTAGTCGGACCCGGCGACGTGGGGCAGGGCCGCCGCGGCGTGCCGGGCCGCCGCCGCCAGCATTGGGTCGATCCGTCCGTCCCCGGCCGGCAGCCGGTCGGCGAGGACGACGAAGGCGGCGGCCCGGCTCAGGTTCAGGCCGTGGAGATGGGCGATCTGCCCATCGCTGGGGTCGGAGACGTGGACCGGAGCGAAGAGTGATTCCGGACGTCCTTGGGCCAGGCCGGGGAGGAACCGCGCCAGCCACGAGGGAAAGTCGGCGGGATCGACGACCCGCGACATCAACTCGGCCTCGGTCAGCGCCGGCGACAGGAAGTCGGCGCCGGAGGGCTCGAAGTGAGCCGGGTAGTCGCGATCAGCGCGGAACCAGCGGTCGGCGACGGTCCGGATCTTCGAGAGGAGCGCCTCGTCGCCCAGTTCCGCGCGGCGGACCGCCTCGTCCCAGGAGCGGGCGAGGGCGAAGGCGGTGTTGGGGTGTACCCCCGTCCGCTGTGGATAGGTCAGCGTCGGCAACCAGCCGACGAGGCGATCAGCGAGGAGGTCGGCCAGCGGCGCCACCGCCCTGGCCCAGCGGCGGCCGTCTGGATCGTCCCAACGCTCCAGTTCGTGGGCGAGCGTCAGCAGCCAGCCCCAACCATAGGGACGCTCCCACGAGCGCTGCGCCGGCGCGGCGAAGAAGCGGCTCTCGGCCGCCAGGTGGTCCGCGGTCAGCAACGTCCCGAGGGTGGCGCGGGCCGCCCGCTGCGGCGTCGCGTCGGGAACACAGCGGAGCAGGCGGACGACGACCCAGACCATCTCGACGGACGAGTGCCAATCGAAGGCGCCGTAGAAGGCGGGGTGGAGCTGCCGGTGGGGACGATAGTCGGCGGCCGTCGTCGCGACGAAGGAGACCGCGTGCGGGTACTCCCGCCCGAGGCACCGGAGCGCGACCCGGACGTCGTCGTCCGCTCGCCGCCGCAGGATCGCCTCTCGTTCGGCTCGATCGAACGACATCCGAACCTCCGACGCTGCGCGCCTCGCCACCGCGGGCGGCTTTGTTCCCTCCGCCAGCGCAGAGACGTTCTACGGAATCCGGTTGAACCGTGACGCCCCGGCATCCGGCAGCGGCTCCCCGCGCCCGCCGCGGCGGGGGGGGGGGCCGGGGGGGGGGGCGGGCGCC
>JBBSNJ010000230.1:0-5643 GCA_038232775.1 Thermomicrobiales bacterium | reverse complement strand
TCGTGGGGGTGAGCTGGGGGGGGGGGGGGCGCGCGCGCGGGGGGGGCGGGCGGGGGGCCCCCCCGCGCCCCGGGGCGATTGTCGAGCCCCCTGGGGGGGGGGGGGGCGGGGGCGGCCCGCCCCCCCGCCCGGGGGGGGGGGGGGGGGGGGGGGGGGGGCCCCCCCGCGCTGTTCGACGGCTTCCCCCGGACCCACGGCCAGGCGGTGGCGCTCGATCAGTCCCTGGCGGCGCGAAGAGCGTCGATCTCGGCGGTGCTCCGCCTCGACGTCCCGGCGCCGCAGCTGATCGCGCGATTGACCGGGCGGCGGGTCTGCGTCAACTGCGGTGCCGTCTACCACGTCGAGTTCAACCCGCCGCGGCGCCGCGATGTCTGCGACGTCTGCGGGGGAAAGCTGGTCCAACGGGAAGACGACACGCAAGCGGCCGTCGAGAAGCGGCTCGCTCTCTACCGCGAGCAGACCGAGCCGCTGCTGACCTACTTCGCCGAGCGGGGCGTCGTGGTCGCGGTCGACGGCGACCAATCGATCGAGGCAGTCACCGATGCGTTGGTCCAAGCCGTGGAGAAGCTCGCCCCCTAAGCAACGGCGAGCCGTGGTCGACCGCGGCAGGCGGTCGTCGATGACGATCAAGAACGAGGGTGAGGTCGGCCGGATGCGGGAAGCGGGGCGGCTGGTGGCCGCGATCCACGCCCGGATCAGCGAGGCGATCGAGCCGGGCGTGACGACGGGCGAGCTCGACGCGATCGCCCGCGAGACGCTGGCGGAGGCCGGGGCGCGATCGTCTTTTCTCGGCTACCCGGGTCCGCCCGGGGCGCCTCCCTTCCCCGGCAACATCTGCGCTTCGGTCAACGACGAGATCGTCCACGGCATCCCGGGGCGGCGGGTGCTGCGCGACGGGGACATCATCGCCGTCGACGTCGGGGCGATCCTCGGCGGATTCCACGGCGACTCTGCCTGGACCTACCCGGTCGGCACGGTCTCGGACGAAGCGGCGGCGCTGCTGCGGGCGACGGAAGCGGCGCTCGAAGCGGCGGTGGCGCAGGCACGGGCGGGGAACCGCTTGGGCGCGGTCGGGCACGCGGTGGAACGGTACGCCCAGGAGCATGGCTACGGGCTGGTGCGCGACTACGGCGGTCACGGCATCGGGCGCGATATGCACGAAGACCCCCACGTGCCGAACCACGGCGACCCGCTGCGGGGGACGCTGCTGCGACCGGGCGTGACGCTGGCGATCGAACCGATGCTGACGACGGGGGGAGGCGAGTCGCGGGTGCTGGGGGACGAGTGGACGGTGGTGACGAGCGATGGCTCGTGGGCGGCGCACTTCGAGCACACCGTCGTCGTCACCGCCGACGAGGCGGGCCTCTTGACAGAACGGTTGGTCCCTCTGCTACAATGACCGCTTCGGCGCGCGTCTCCGACGCGCGCTAACGGCGCGTGCGAGAAGCCTTGATCGCCGTGGCAGCCCGGCGGGCGCCGCGAGCTTGATCGACACGACGAAGGGACGGCGAGCGAGATGAAGGTAGCGGCATCGGTGAAGCGGCGCTGCGAGCGCTGCAAGGTGATCAAGCGGGAAGGCGTGATCCGCGTGATCTGCACCAACCCGCGGCACAAGCAGCGGCAGGGCTAGGCGCTGGAGCGGGGGTCGCGCCCGGCGGCTCCGAGCGGCGGAAGTCGAGGCAACGAGGATGGCGAGAATCTCGGGGGTCGATCTGCCGCGCGAGAAGCGGGTCGAGGTCGGCTTGACCTACGTCTACGGGATCGGGTTGCGGACGAGTCAGACGCTGCTGGAGCGGACTCGGATCAGCCCCGACACGCGGGTGCGCGACCTCTCGGACGAGGAAGTCAACCGGCTGCGCGAAGTGATCGACAAGGAGATGCGGGTCGAGGGCGACCTCCGGCGGGAGGTCTCGCTCAACATCAAGCGCCTGATGGACATCGGCTCCTACCGGGGGCTGCGCCACCGGCGCGGGATGCCGCTGCGCGGTCAGCGGACCCGGACGAATGCTCGCACCCGGCGCGGGCCGCGGCGGGCGGTCGGCGGGCGCAAGAAGAAGTAGGCGGCCGGTGCTGGTCCGGTTATCAGCTGGTTGATCACTCGTCTGGTCGAGAGCACCTGTCAGACGACGAAGATTGGAGCGAGCGATGGCGGAGCGACGGGGACGAGCCGGGCAAGGGCGCGGCAAGTCGAGAGTGCGTCGGCGAGACCGTAAGAACGTCCCTCGCGGGCGGGCCTACGTGCAGTCGACGTTCAACAACACGATCGTCAGCCTGACCGATCCGGCTGGCAACGTGATTGCCTGGTCGAGTTCGGGGTCGAACGGCTTCAAGGGGAGCCGCAAGAGCACCCCCTACGCGGCACAGGTGACGGCCGAGCAGGCGGCGCGGAAGGCGATGGAGCACGGGCTGCGGCAGGTCGACGTCTTCGTCAAGGGTCCGGGGGCGGGGCGGGAGATGGCGATCCGCTCGCTCCAGGCGAGCGGGGTCCAGGTGGTCTCGATCACGGACACGACCCCGATTCCCCACAACGGATGTCGGCCGCCGAAGCGCCGGCGCGTCTAGGGGCTGGGCCGGCGCGAAGACGGGCGGCGGGTCGCGGCAGCGTTCGGCCGGCGATGGTCGAGGAGGATCGAGGAGAGGATGGCGAGGTATACGGGGCCGGTCTGCCGGCTCTGCCGGCGTGAGGGGATGAAGCTCTACCTGAAGGGCGCGCGCTGCGACGGGCCGAAGTGTCCGATCGTGCAGCGGCAGCCGGCGAAGAACTTCCCCCCGGGCCAGCACGGGCAGCGGCGGACCCGCCGACCGTCTGAGTTTGGCATCCAGTTGCGGGAGAAGCAGAAGGTCCGGCGCTTCTACGGGGTGATGGAGACGCAGTTCCGGAAGCATTTCGCGGAGGCCGTGCGGCGGGGTGGGGTGACGGGCGACAACCTGATCCAAATCCTCGAGTCGCGGCTGGACAACGTCGTCTTCCGAATGGGGTTCGCCGATTCGCGGCGGCAGGCCCGGCAGTTGGTGCGGCACGGCCACTTCACGGTCAACGGCCGGAAGACCAATATTCCTTCGTTCATCGTCAAGCCGAACGACGAGGTCAGCGTCCGGCCCGGCAGCCGGCAGCGGACCTACTTCGTCGACTTCAACCAGGTGCTGAACACGCGGCGTCCACCGGACTGGATCAGCCTCGACTCGAACGCCTTGACTGGCCGGGTGCTGAACCTCCCGACTCGTGATCAGATCGAGATTCCGGCCTTCAACGAGGCGCTGGTGGTGGAGCACTACAGCCGCTAACGGAGTTCCGAGTCCGGAGTCCGCGATTCCGTGTTTCCCGTCTGCGGCGGCGGTACGGGCGAATGGGCGGCTGATCGCGGAAGGGTTCGCCGAACGGGACAGTTCTGGACGGCGAACTGGAAACTCGAAACTCGTGTGGGAGGAGGCGAGTCGGCTTGTTGGAGCGACCGCAGTTCTTGATCGAAACCATCGAATCCGGGCTCAATTACGGTCGGTACCAGGCGGAACCGATCGAGCCAGGGTACGGGACGACGTTGGGCAACGCCCTGCGGCGGGTGCTGCTGCGCTCGCTCGAAGGCGTGGCCGTCTCGCGTGTCCGGATCGACAACGTTTGGCACGAGTTCTCGACCGTCGAGCACGTGCGCGAGGACGTGACGGAGATCGTGCTCAACCTGAAGCGGGTCCGCCTAAAGCGGATCATGGAGATGAACGGCGAAGTCCGCGCCCATCTCTTCGCCCGTGGCGAAGGGGACGGGGAGCGGGTGGTGACGGCGGGCGATGTCGCTTGGCCGGCGGAGGTGGACCTGATCACTCCCGATCAGGTGATCGCCACCATCGACAAGCCGGATGGCGTGCTCGACATGGACATCTGGGTGACGCAGGACCGGGGCTACCGGCCGGCGGAGCAGCAAGAGACGTACTCGCTCGGCGAGATCCCGATCGACGCAATCTTCACCCCGATCGAGAAGGTCAACTTCGTCGTCGAGCACACCCGCGTCGGGCCGATGACCGACTTCGACCGCCTGATCATCGAGGTGCTGACCGACGGCACGATCGAGCCGGACGAGGCGCTGGCCCAGGCGGGTCAGATTCTGGTCGACCACGCCCAGGTCTTTGCCGACTTCAACCGGAAGTCGCGGGAGGCGGTCTCGCCGGCGAGCCCGTACATCTCGGAAGAGGTCCAGAACAAGGCCCTGGGCGACCTTGGCCTGTCGCCGCGGGTGCTGAACGCCCTGCGGAGTCGTCAGATCGAGCGGGTCGGTCAGGTGCTGACGATGGACCCCGACCAACTCCTCTCGATCCGCAACTTCGGGCCGCGCTCGCTGACCGAGTTGCGGGAGCGGTTGGCCGAGTTCGGCTACTTGCCGGAGGGGGAGACGGTCTTCCCGAACGCGGCCGGCTACGGGCTGGACGCGAGGGAGAACGCCCTCGGGGACGACGAGGTCGACCTCGAGGGCGGCGGCGGCAACGGGGCCGACGAGGAGGTGGCGGAGGCGATCGCTTCCCTGCGGACGGAGTCGGCCGCGGTCGGAGCCGGCGCCGGGGAGGAGGGGGCAGAGTGAGACACCAGAAGCGAGGTCGCAAGCTCGGTCGGAACCCCGCCCAACGGCGGGCGTTGCTGCGCCAACTGGCGATCTCGATGATCCTGCACGAGCGGGTGACGACGACCGAGGCGAAGGCGAAGACGATGCGCCCGGTGGTCGAGAAGCTGATCACGATGGCGCGCGAGGATACGCCGCACCACCGGCGGCTGATCATGGCCAGGATCGATCACCCGCTAGCGACGGCCAAGCTGTTCGACGTGATCGCTCCTCGTTTCGAGACGACGCCAGGGGGCTACACCCGCATCTCGAAACTCGGCCCGCGGCGGGGCGACGCGGCACCGATGGCCTTGATCGAGCTGGTCGATTAGCTGGCGATCCGAGGGGACGATGGGTCGGCTGGCGCTCACCCTCAGCTACGACGGCTCCCGCTTCGCCGGATCTCAGGTGCAGCCGGGGGTGCGGACGGTTCAGGGAGAGCTCGAGCCGGCACTGGGAGCGTTGTTCGACCGAGCGACGACAGCGGTGTTTGCCGGGCGAACCGACCGCGGGGTTCACGCCTCGGGCCAAGTCGTCGGGTGCGACGACGGCCGACCCGACCTGGCTCCCGAGGTGATCGCGGCGGCGCTCAACGCGCGGCTGCCGGACGATCTCGCGGTGGTGCGGGTCGAGCGGCGCGGGGCGAAGTTTCACGCCCGCTTCGACGCCGCTTGGCGGGAGTATCGGTACCGTTTTTGGGCGGGACCGCCGGCGCCGCTGGCGCGGGGGCAAGTGTGGCACCGTCGGCGTGGGCTCGACGTGGCGGCGATGGCGGGGGCCGGCGAGAGTCTGCTCGGGACGCACGACTTCGCCTCCTTTGCCGGGGACGGCGAGGGAGTTCCCTGGTCCGCGCGGCGCGGTCGTCCGCGCGGGACGGTGCGGACCGTCCTGGGCTGGGAGGTCGTCGAACTCGATCCCTGGTGGGGGGCCCCATCGTCAGGCGGGACGCTGATCGAGCTGCGGATCGCGGCCGACGGGTTCCTGCCGCGGATGGTGCGGAACCTCGCCGGGGCGCTGGTCGAGGTGGGCGGCGGGAGGCGCCGTCCGGACTGGATCG
>JBBSNJ010000229.1:0-5653 GCA_038232775.1 Thermomicrobiales bacterium | reverse complement strand
GGTAGAGTTCCGGCAACCAGGCCAAGTCCTGGGCCCGGATCCGCCATAACGCGACCCCCGCCCCCCGCTCGTAGGTCAGCGCCTCCCCGAAGTAGACCTTCGACGTCCCGTCGGCCTCGATCAGCAGGCGGACGTCGTCGTAGTGGCGGGGCGAACCCTTGAGGGAAAAGCGCCAACCCGGACCCGCGCCCGCCGCGGCGTCGGCCTCGCCGGTCGAGGTCGTCGTGCTGAGTTGATTCCGCGCGTCCCAGACCCCGGTCTCGGCCCCGGCCGACGCGCCGACCGCGGTCCCGCGCCGACCCCGTCCGAAGAAACGGCCCATGCCGCACGATCCTCCCCTGCCCGGAACGGCGCGCCGCCCGTGCCCGTGCTCCGACTCGCCGACCGCGCCCGCTGGACGAGGGATTCCCCTCCGGTGGAACGGCGCCCGCCATTGTACTCCGGGGGCGCCCCCCCATCCGGGCGGGCAGGCGGGAGCGACCTTGCATCATCGCCGTCGCCCCTCGCTGCCGGGGAGTGTCCGGGGCCGGTCCGCGCCAGACCGCCCCCAGTGGCCATCAGCTTGGACGCTGGAACCCGACCGGTCGCCGCGATCGCACCCCGGCGAGAACGGGGGCGATCTTCTCCGTTGACGATAGCTACCTTCGTCTCAACCTCCAGTGCATCCCTCCTGGGAGGGCACCTGCGTTGCCGTGGGCGCGGGCGGCGGGACCCGCCCTCGTTCACGATCGCGCGCCCGTGGCCACGATTCAGCGTAGCAATCACGCGACGGCCACGGCGCCGCGACGCATCGCCGCGATCGCCCCCGTCGCCACCAGGAGGAGCGGTCCTCCGAGGCCGACGAGCGCGCCGGCGACGACGAGCGTCGCCGGCGGGCCGATCGTCTCCGTCGCCCGGCCGGCGAGCGGGAAGGCGACGACGGCCCCGAGGCTGACCGCCGCCACCCACGAAGCGTAGACCCGGCCCCGCAGCGCGTCCGGCACCGCCTCCGCCAGATACGCCTGCATCGCGATCACCGCCCAGGCGTCGGTGAAGCCGAGGACCAGCCAGCAGGCGAACAGCACCGGCTCGGTCGGAAACACCCCGGCCGGCACCAGCATCAGCGGCGCCAGGTAGCCGACCGCCATCAGCCGGGGGCGGCCGATCCGGCGCTCGACGCGGGAGGCGATCAGCGCGCCGATGGTCGTGCCGGCACCGAAGGCGGCCATCAGCAGCGCGTAGACCGCCCCCGCCTGCCCGCCGAGCCGCAGCGTCTCCTCCGTCAGCACCACCAGCACGACCGAGAAGCAGGCGACCACCGTCTGCCAGAGCATCTCGACCGCGGTGATGCCGCGCACGATCGGGTTGATCCAGACCTGCCGCAGGCCGTCCCCGATCTCCCGCCGCAGCGCCGAGCGGACGCTTCCTCCATCCCGCCGCGCCACCGCCGGCAACTCCAACCGCAGCAGCAGCAGGAACGAGACGAGGAAGCAGACCGCCTGGACGCCGAACGCCGGCCCGGGCCCGGCGAGGCCGACCAGCGCCGCCCCGATCGCCGGTCCGATCACGCGGACGAAACTGCTGGCGACCTGCGTCACCGAGAGGGCGGGCACCAACTGCCGCGGCCCGACCACCATCGGCACCGCCGCCAGCTCGGCCGGGCGCGCCAGGGCGTTGCCGATCGCGACCAACGTCGCCAGCAGCGCGAGCTGCCAGGCGCGGTCGGCGAACGGGATCAGCACAACGACGCCGGCCCGCCCCAGGTCTGCCCCGAGCATCAGTCGCCGCCGGTCGAGTCGATCGGCCAGGAACCCCGCCACCGGCGCGAGCACGATCCGGGGAACCAGTTGGGCGACGAAGATCGCGCTCGCCAGCGAGGCGGAGCCGGTCACGGCGTAGGCGAGCAGCGGCAGCGCGATCTGGGCCAGCGCCTCGCCGAAGGCGGCCCAGAGCTGGGCCAGCCAAAGACGCCGGAAGGCGGGCAAGGCAAGAACCTCGCGGTAGCCGCCGGCGCGCGGCGCGAGGACCACCACGTCCTCCCCCGCCGCCGCCTTCGCCCTCCCCGCGGACTGCCCGGCCGTCCCCGTCGCCACCGATCCCTCCATCCCCCCGTCGGCTCCGTCACCCGCCGCCAGTCCGTCGGTGACGCGGTCATTCCGAGCTCGTCGCGGAATCGGTCCCGTTCGCGGCGCGCACCGATTCCGCGACGGGCGTCGGAATGTCGGCGGGGTGATCGTCCCGCCGCAACCGTCCGCGAGCTTTGCGGCAGACCGTAAGCCTACCAGCCGTCCCGGTGCGGCAGGGGCAGGCCGAAGGCAACCGGGCGACTCTGCCCCTCCGGGCCGCGCCCGTGCGACCAAGGCGTCCCCTCCCGGTCCCGCGGAGTTTGCACCTCGTCCAGTCCGCCCCTAGAGTTGCGGTGCGGCACAAACGACGTGACGGCGACCGGCCCCGCGCGGACGACGAGACAGGAGGCGACGGCATGAAGATCGGGATCGCGCTGCCGATCAACGAGGACGACGCCGGGAACCAGGCTTCCTACGCCACGGTGCGGGGAATGGCCAAGCAGGCCGAGGCGGCCGGCTTCGACTCCATCTGGCTCTTCGACCACATCCTCTTCCGCTACCCCGAGCGGCCGACGCGCGGCATCTGGGAAGCCTGGACAGTCCTCGCCGCCCTCGCCGAGGCGACCGAAAAGGTCGCGCTGGGCACGCTCGTCCTCTGCGTCCCGGTCCGCAACCCCGCCCTCCTGGCCAAGATGGCCGACGCCCTCGACGAGGTCAGCGGCGGCCGCCTGATCCTCGGCCTCGGCGCCGGGTGGCATGAACCGGAGTTCGATGCCTACGGCTACCCCTTCGATCACCTCGCCAGCCGCTTCGAGGAGGCCCTCCAGATCATCCACCCCCTCCTCACGACCGGGGAGGTCGACTTCGCGGGCGACTACTACCAGGCCCGCGAGTGCGTCAGCCGCCCGCGCGGCCCGAGATCGGGCGGACCCCCGATCCTGGTCGGGGCCGGCAAACCGCGCATGCTCCGCCTGACCGCCCGCTACGCCGACGCCTGGAACACCTGCTGGCTCGGCCTGCCGACCCGGCTCGCCGAGCGCCGCGCCGACCTCGACGCCGCCTGCGCCGAGGTGGGGCGCGACCCGGCCACGATCGAGACGACCGTCGGCGTCGCCGTCGCCTACCCCGACCTCGATCCGACGCTCGAAGGAACGGAAGACCGCGACCGCTACCTCGCCGGCCCGCCGGCCGAGATCGCCGCCGGTCTCCGCGCCCACGCCGAGGCGGGCGTCGGCCACGTCATCGCCGCCCCCTTCCCCAACACCCCCGCCGCGCTCGATCGATTGAGCGAGGCGCTGGCGGTCTATCAAGCAGCCGGGGAGTAGCCCCCTCCGCCGCCGGCCCTCGCCAACCGGGCGGCGCCCCACTATCCTTGCCGCCGACGGTCGGAGCCGGCCGACGAGCGAAGAAGCGCGGCAGGGGACCGACAATGACCGACCGACCGACCAGCGGCTCCGGCCCCCTGCCCGCGCCACCGGAGCGGGGCGAGGCAGCGGCCAACGGCATCCGGCTCGTCTTCCGGCGCTGGCCCGGCCCGGCGGCCGGTCCCCACCGCTGCCCCCCGGTGCTCCTCCTCCACGGCCTGCTCCAGACCGGCGAGGGGATGGCCAACCTGGCCGCCCACCTGGCGCGCCAGGGGACAGTCGTCGTCCCCGACCTGCGCGGCCGGGGGGAATCGAGCCAGCCGGACGACGGCTACGACCCGGCGACGATGGCCGACGACGTCGCCGCCTTGATCGAGACCCTCGGGCTCGACCGGCCGGTCGTCATCGGCCGCCTCCACGGCGGGCTGGTCGGCTACCACCTCGCCGCCCGCCGGCCGGATCTGGTCCGGGGCGTCGTCCTCGGCGACACCGCGCCCGAGGTCGGTGCCGAGCGAGCCGCCGCCCGCCTCGACGCCGTCCGCGCCCTCCCCCGCCGCTTTCCCTCGCTCGACGCCGCCCTCGCCTTCTACCAGGACGGGCTCGGTCTCTCCCCCGTTCGCGCCCGCCACGACATCCCGCACGACCTGATCGCCGAGGACGCGACCACCGGACCAGACGGCGGCTACCGCTGGCGCCACAACCTGGCGGTCATCGAACAGATCGAGGCGGCCGCCATGCCTCGCTCCGACTGGGACGTCCTGGCCGCCGTCCGTTGCCCCGTGCTCCTCCTCCGCGGCCAGCGGGGCGAGGTCCCGGCGGCGACGAGCGAGCGCTTCTGCCGGACGATCGCCGGCTGCCAGGTCCAGACGATCTACGGCGCCCGCCACGACGTCTTCCTCGGCCCCGGCGCCGAGCAGGCATTCGGCGCCGTCGATCTCTTCCTGATGCGCCTCGTCAACGCCGCACCGGCAGCCGGTGCCGGCGCCCAGTTGTCCCTCTCCGAGGAGACCGGGCGGCCCGGCCGTCCTTCACCCGTCGACGACCAGATGGCCCTCCCCGGTGCCGAGCCGCCGGCCGCCGCCGAGGCCGGCTCGGCCGCCGCTGTGGTCGAGCGGATCGCCCGCGCCGTCAACGCCCGCGACGAGACCGCCGTCGACGCCCTTTTCGCCCCCGACGGGCGGATCGTCCAGTACCGAGCAGGCAGTCGGGTGCGGGACGGCGGCCTCCCCGCCGCCCGCGCCGCCTTCTGGGACATCTTCGCCGCGCTGCCGGGCGGTACAGTCGCCGCCCGCGACGTCGTCGCCACCGCCGACCGCGCCGCCGCCGTCCTGACGGTCCGCGATGCCGCCGAGCCGGCCGCGGCCCACCCCGCGGCTGGTGCGCCGCCGGGAGGCGAAGCGATCGTGGCGCCGATCTTCCTCCGCCTGCGGGAGGGCCGAATCGTCGAGTTCGTCTCCTACGGCCTCCGCCTCCCGGCGGACGAAGTCTGAGACGAGCTTCGGGGATCACCCGGAGTATCGGCGCCGGCCCTCTCCCCTTCAGCTCCGCTCCGGGCTGGTCCCCGCCGTACCCTTCCCGCTGCGGCACTTCCTGGCAGGGTGCAGCCTGAGTGATCGGCCCAAGCGGACATGCCTGGCCGGCGCTCCACACGACCGCTCCCCCAGGGACCGGCGGGTAGGGCCTCGGTGGCCACTTCCGCGGGCTAAGGCCCCGGACAGGAGTCTCCGCCTCCACGGTCAATACGTCGCCCGCCCGCCCGAGAGGTCGAAGACAGCCCCCGTCGAGAAGGAGAGGTCGTCGGAGCAGAGGAAGGCGACCAGGGCCGCGACCTCCTCCGGCTGCCCGACCCGGCCCATCGGGATCCGGCTCGTCATGTAGTCGATGTGGGCCTGGCTGACCTGGGCCAGGATCGGGGTCTCGATCACGGCCGGGGTGACGGCGTTGACGTAGACCCCCTTCGCCGCCACCTCCTTGGCGACCGCCTTGGTCAGCCCGATCACCCCCGCCTTGGCCGCCGAGTACGGCACCGCGTTCGGGTTCCCCTCCTTGCCGGCGATCGAGGCGATGTTGACGATCCGACCCGCCCCGGCCTCGACCATCCCCGGCAGCACCGCCCGGCAGCCCAGGAAAACCCCGGTCAGGTCGATCGCCAGCACCTCGAGCCACTCCTCGACCGACAGCTCCCAGATCGGCGCCGAGCGGCCGGCGATGCCGGCGTTGTTGACCAGGATGTCGAGCCGACCC
>JBBSNJ010000228.1:0-5657 GCA_038232775.1 Thermomicrobiales bacterium | reverse complement strand
GGCTCGCCGAACTCTCCGCGCGGGACTCGCCCCACCCCCTCCTCCAGCGCCTCGTCGAGCAGGGCCAGCCAGAGCTGGCGGACCCGCTCCGCCGTCGGCGCCGCCGGCAGCGGCGCTTCCCGGCAGCTGAGGATCGCCCCCGTATCGAAGCCGGCCTCGATCCGGTGCAGGGCGGCGCCGAGTTCGGGCCGGCCGTCGAAGAGCATCCGCCGCGGATTCGGCCCGCGGTAGGCCGGGAGCGGCGTCGGGTGGAGGTTGACGGCACCGAGGCGGGGCGCGGCGATGACCTCCGGCGGGATGCGGTGGGGGAAGGTGAAGGAGACGAGCAGGTCCGGCGCCAGCGCCGCCAGGGTGGGCGCAACCGTCCGCCGCATCCGGGTCGAGACCAGGATGTCCTGCGTCTGGGGCACGAGCCCGACCAGGTCGTGGTAGTCGCGGTTGTGCCAGGTGTGGGGCGGTCCGGGCGTCGTCACCAGGAGGACGAGCCGGTGGCCGTGCCGCTCAGCCCAGGCGGCGACGAGGCGGAAGGCGATCGGCTCGACGATCAAGGCGGCAACGCGGAGCCGATCGTGTCCGGCGTCGGCTGCCACCTCCGTCTCCTCCCGTCGCCGGTCGCGGCCCCGTGCTGCTCGGCGCCGCCACCCGGCAAGCACAGTCGATGCCAGGGGCGGCGCCGCGGACCAATCGCCCCTAGCGGCGACAGCGGTTCGCGGAAGCGTTGTCGGCGTCCGTCCAGGGAGGGGCGCCGCTTGCCGCGCCCGTCGGTCGGAGGCCGACGACCGACGCCCCAGGTCCCTGACCGTGAGGGGCGTCAACCCTACCGCACCGCGGGCTAGGCTCCTAGAAGAAGCGGAGCAGGATCAGGAAGGCGACGCCGGCGAGGACGAGCAGCAGCAGCCCGAGGACGCAGCCGATGGCGACGACGCTGCCGGTGCCGACCGTCGGCTCGGCGTTGCCGGGGCGGGTCGCCGGAGAGCCGGGGTCTCGACGCTGGGCCTCCCGGCGACTGGCGCCGGGTCCAGGTCCGGCGGTGGCGGCCGGCGGCGTGGGCGGCGGGGTCGGCGGGGTCGGCGTCGGCACAGGGGGGCGGGTCTCCGGCGGCGGCGCGGGGGCGGGCTCGCGAGGACTTCGCGGAGCAGCCCCCACCCTCCGCGCTCCGGGCTACGGCAACGGCTGCGGCGCGGTCGAATCGGCCGGCGGGAAGAGGAAGAAGGTGTCCATCAACCACCCCCCTCTCTGCTGGACGAAGTCGAAGCGGATGGCGAACGGCTGCTCGCCGCCGAAGGTGACCTCGACGTAGGCCCAGGCGCGATCCGGCGCGAGCAGATGGCCCCCGCCCACCCGCTCGAAGCCAACCGGCTGGGCCATGAAGATCTGGAGGTCGCTGATCAGGCTCGGGAAGGCGATGAACTCGAAGAGCACCTGTTGGCTGTGGAGCGGCAGGAACAGGGTCGGATCGCCGGTCGCCCAGCAGCCGGTCGCCTGGCGCAGCAACGAGTCGATCGCCTCCTCGACGTCGGCCCCGGCCGGCACCCCCCGTTCCAGATCGGCGCCGAGCACCGGCGTCGCCCCTGGGGTTCCGACCGATTCCGGTCCGACCGGGAGCACCCCCGGCGGCGAGATGCCGGGGCCGGCGGCGGGCGCTTCGGGCAGGGCGAGCGGTTGGGTGGCGCAGGCTTCGAAGCTGCCCAGGTTGCGCGTCGCGAAGAGGATGACGCGGTCGGCGCAGTCGTCGGCGATCGGCGTCAGCGTCAGCGTGTCCTCGGACAGCCGCCAGGCGTAGGTCGCTTGTTCCTCACCGTCGTCGTTGAGGTCGGTGCAGGCCAACACACCCGACCAGTTCTTGAACGTCAGTGTTTCGCCCGTGACGCTATAGGATCCGGCGGCGACCGATCCGACGTCCTGGCGGGCGAGCGCGTAGGTCCCATCGGCGGCGAGCGAGAGATTCCAGAGCCCGACCAGAGCGGGAGCGCCGGCCAGCCCGGGCGGCAGATCCGCCTCGCCGATGCCGACCGAAAAGACGCCCTGCAGGGCTGGGGCGGCGACGGGGGTGGCGGCCGGCGGCGTCGCGGCGGCATCGGCCGGCGCAACGCTGGCCGTGGCCGTCGCCAGCACCACCGGGGTGCCGCGCTGACCCTGCTCGGCGCCGCGCTGCCCGCCCTCGTCCGATTGCCCGAGCGCGAGTGCCGGGCCACCGAAGGCGACCAGGAGGCCGACCAGGCAGAGGAGCACCGGCCAGCGTACCTGGCTCGTGTTCGCGGCGGGACGCCGGGGACCGAGCCGGGAGGACGAGTGTCGCGTCAACCGCATCGGGCGCTCCTCGTGGTCGGGGGTCGAAAGCCAAGAGTCGAACGCGATGCCCGCCGACTCTGAGAGAGGGCCGTTCCAGGCGCCGCGCCGCGTCAGCCGCGTCGAGCCCGCGGCCGGGATCGGTGCGCCGGGTCACAACCGGTCTCGTCCTCGAGCGGTCCCGCGGCGCATCCGTCATGGTACGCTGCCGTCTGACGCCGAAGGGTCGGAAGTCTAGCACGCGCCCCCGACCATCTCCGGAGGCGCCGACCCGGCATCCACGCCGGTCGCGTGGCGGTGGCGACGCACTCGGGCGCCGGGCAGCCGCGGCTCCTCCGCCCGAGACGACCGCCGCGCCTCCGGCCGCTGCTCCGCTCGGCGTTCACCGGCCCGAACCCCTCGTCCTCGAGGCAGCGCGACACCGACCACTGGAGATAGAACGACGATGCGCGATCTTGCGACCACGACCGCGTCCGAGAACGGGCCACCGCGGTCCGCTCACCATCGTGGCCGGCACCGCCTCCCGGGCGGCGCCGGCCGGTGGTGGACACTGACTGCCCTCCTGGCGGTCGCCTCGCTGGTGCTGCCTCTGGCGCCGGTGGCGGCCGAGGAGGGGGGCGAGGCGATCCCCGTCGGTGATTTCCGGCTGCTGGAGCCGATCAAGAACCAACTCGGCGGCGCCAGTTGGGCCGCCGCCTCCGGTTACGACCCCCGGATGTGGAACATCCCGACCGGCGGCGAAGCCCGCGGCGTCGTCGATTGGGGCGCCTACGGGGCGGCCCCGGCCGCGGCCCCCGGCGGCGGCCCCGCCTACCAGGCCCAAATCCCCTTCCGCTCGGCGGCGCCGGCCTTCAGTCAGAACCAGATCGTGACCCGCCAGCTTGGCCTCTTCCCGCTCCAGACCGAGCCCCACATCGCGGTCGATCCGCTCGACCCCGAGCATTTGGTGCTCGGGGTGATCGACTACAACTTCCCGTCAATGTCGTCCTACGTCAGCTTCGACGGCGGGGAAAGCTGGGACGGGCCGAATCAGGTCGACTACTTCCTGGAAGACTTCTCGGCCGCCGGCGACCCGGTCGTCGCCTTCGACCGCGACGGCGACGTCTACATGGTCTCGATCTCGCTCGGCTTCGACGAGTACCGCCTCGGCAGCCTCGTCTCCTTCGCCGAGATCTCGAGCATGATCGTCTCCAAGTCGGAGGACGGCGGCGAGACCTGGAGCGCCGCCGTCTCGGCTGCTCGCTCCACGATCGAGACCGTCTCCATCCCCGATCCCGAAGGCAAGGAGCGGGGCACCGTCGCGATCGACTTCCTCGATAAGCCCTGGATCACGGTCGGACCGGCCCCGGACGATCCAGAGCGGGACATCATCTACCTGACCTACACCGAGTTCCAGACCACTTACTCCACCCTCTACGCCGATGAACTGCCGTTCCTGACCGCGCCCGTCACGGCGACCACCATCCGCGCCGTCCGCTCCGACGACGGCGGGGCGACCTGGAGCGAGCCCGCCGCCGTCAGCCCGACTGTCTTCCAGGCCGAGGGCGCCAGCGAGGAGGGCGAGGGGGGCGAAGGCGGTGCCGCCGCGCGGGCGCAGAACGACGACGGCGAAGGGGGCGTCGGCACCCAAGAAGAAGGGGAGCCGATCCTCGGCGGCCAGAACCAGACCGTCCAAGGCTCGCAGCCGGAGGTCCTCTCCGACGGCACCCTCGTCGTCGCCTACCTCGATACGACCAACGACGGCGTCCAGGAGGGGCTCTCCCAAGTGATGGTCGGGCTCTCCGGCGATCGCGGCCAGACGTTCGAGACGTCGCGGGCCGGGGTCTTCCGAGAGCTCCACTTCCAGCCCCGCAACTCGACCTTCCGCTACTGGGGCGCCGCCTTCCCCCAGTTGACGGTCGGCCCGAACGATGAGATCTACGTCGTGACCACCGCCCTTCCCCCCGAGAAGCCGTCCGACGAGGGCGACATCTACCTAATGCGCTCGAGCGACCGGGGCGCGACCTGGGCCGACCCGGTGCGGGTCAACCAGGACGACACCGACCGGCTCCAGTTCTTCCCCGCCGCCGACGTCTCCCCCGACGGCACCCTCCACCTGATGTGGGGCGACATGCGCGAGGACCCGGAGCAGGTGCGCTACCACATCTACTACACGCAGTCGACCGACAGCGGCGCCAGCTTCGGCTTCTCCGACCCGGAGATCGGCCTCAACGTGCCCGACACGCGGGTCACCGACTTTGCCTCGAACTCGCTCCGCGGGTTCCCCGGCGGCCGTTTCCTCGGCGACTACTTCGCGATCGCCGCCAACGACGAAGACGCCTACCTGGTCTGGGCCGACACCCGATTGGGCGAGTTCGGCGGGCCGAACCAGCAGATCGGGTTCGCCCGGAAGCAGGCGATCGCGCCGCCCCAGCTCTTCGTGAATCCGTCGTCCGGCCCGGCCGGGGCCAACGTCACGATCCAAGGCTTCGCCTTTCGGCCGAACTCCAGCGTGATCGTCGACGTCGGCAACATCCCGATCATCACGCTCCTCTCCGACGACCAGGGGCAGTTCCAGACCAGCGTCTACATGCCGATCACCGGCCAGGGCCCGATCGCCATCCGCGCCGCCGACGATTCGGGGAACGTGGCGACCATCTCCTTCTTCACCGAGGTTGGTTTCGACTCCCTCGCCCGCGAGGTGATCGAGATCCAGCAAGGCGTCAACGGGGAGGCGCCACCGCTCGCCGGGGCGGCGACCCCGGTCGCGCCCGGCGCGCCCCAGGCCACCCCGGTGGCGGCGGCGACGCCGATCGTGGTGACGCCCGAGGCCGCCGCGACCCCGATGACGGCGACCCCGACGCCCGAGGCGACGCCGTAAGGCTCGCCGCGCCGCTCGATGCCCTGCCTCCCTCCCGTTTCCCCCGTGCCGCGCCACGGGGGGACGCGAGGACGACCAGCCCGAACCTCGGGCGCTCCACTCGCACCGCTCCATTGGACGGCTCGTGGAGTTGTCTGACCCCAGTCGCTCACCGACGATCAACCTTCCCGCTCCTCCACCCCGCACGACGGTTGCTCCGGACGGCGGGAGGGGCAGCGGGGCCGCAGGGAAAAGCCACTCCGGAGGAACCCCGATGACGACCCACGCTCCTCTCCCCTCGTCTGAGCCCGCCCTGCGCTCGCTGGTCGACGGCCTCGCCGCCGGTCGCCTCTCCCGCCGCCGCTTCGTCCAGGCGGCGACCGCGCTCGGCCTCTCGGCGTCGACCGCCGGCCTCCTCGCCCGCGACCCCGTGCTGGCGGCCGCGGCGCCCGCCGCCGTCCCGGCTCCCCAGACCGCGCCCTCGGTGGGGCCGGCGGCGGAGCAGATCGTCTTCTCCTCGTTCGGGGTC
>JBBSNJ010000227.1:0-5664 GCA_038232775.1 Thermomicrobiales bacterium | reverse complement strand
GACCGCCCGGCGAGTGGATCGTCGGCCGCGGCTACGACCAGGCCCGGCTCGACGACCGCCGCCACCCGACGCGGGCCGACCTCGACCCCGTCGCCCCCGACCACCCCGTCCTCCTCCTCCGCTCCTGCCACCACGTCGGGGTCGCCAACTCGCGGGCCTTGGCGCTGGCGGGGGTGACGGCGGCGACGCCCGACCCCGACGGCGGCACCTACGACCGGGACGAGCGGGGCGAGCCGACCGGCGTGCTGCGGGAGGCGGCGCTGGAGTTCGTCCGGGCCGCGATCGGGCAGCCGAGCGAGGAGCAGATCGCGGCGGCGCTGCGGCGCAGCGGCCGGGCCTTCCTCGAGAGCGGCGTCACCAGCGTGGCCGAGGCGGGGATCGACGAGCCGCGCGAGCTGGCCGCCTACCAAGGGCTCCGCCAGCGCGGCGAGCTGGCCGTCCGCACCTACCTGATGATGATGCTCGACGAGAATCTGGAACCGCTCAGCCGGGTCGGCATCCGCACCGGCTTCGGCGACGACCGCCTCCGGATCGGCCCCGTCAAGCTCTTCTCCGACGGCAGCCTCGGCGGGCGGACGGCTCGGATGCGCCGGCCCTTCGTGGGCGACACCGAGAACGTCGGCCTCTGGATGTTGCCCCCCGCCGACCTCAAGGCCAAGGTGTTGCGCGCCCACCGGGCCGGCTTCCAGGTCGGCATCCACGCGATCGGCGACGCCGCGGTCGAGCTGGTGATCGACGCCTACGAAGAAGCCCAGCGGGCCGACCCCCGCCCCGACCCCCGCCACCGGATCGAGCACTGCTCGATCGTCGACGAGGGTCTGATCCGTATGATCGCCGCGATCGGCGCGGTGCCGATCCCCGGCACCTCGTTCCTCCGCCACTTCCGCGACGCCTACCTCCAGAACGTCGGCGAGGAGCGGCTCCGCTACGCCTACGGGCTGGCCACCTTCGCCCGCCACGGGATCGTGGCCGCGGCCTCCTCCGACGCGCCGGTGGTGCCGCCCAGCGCCACGGCCGGCCTGCAGACGATGGTCACCCGACGGGACCTCGACGGCCTTCCGGTCTGGCCGGAGGAGGCGGTCTCGTTGGCCGACGCCTTGCGCGTCTACACCGTCAACGGCGCCTACGCCTCGTTCGAGGAGGGCCGCAAGGGGACGTTGGCGCCCGCGATGCTCGGCGACGTCACCGTCTTCGAGACCGACCTCTTCGCCGTCGATCCGGGCGACCTGGCGGCGGTCAAGGTCGACCTGACGATCGTCGGCGGCGAGGCGGCCTACGCCCGCTCGGGGTCGGCCGCGTAGCCGACCGCACCGGCGCGGCGCCCGCCGCTCGACAACCGGAGGGAGGAGATCGGTGAAGCTGACCTACCTGGGCCACGCGGCCTTTCTGATGGAAGCGGACGGCAAGACGGTCGCCGTCGATCCGTTCCTCACGGGGAACCCGACCGCCGCCCGCGCCGCCGAGGAGATCTCGCCCGGGACGATCCTGCTGACCCACGCCCACAACGACCACGTCGGCGACACGGTCGCGATCGCCAAGCGGACGGGGGCGACGGTGGTCGCCACCTTCGAGCTCGGGGAGTGGCTGCAAGGGCAGGGGGTCGAGGGCGCGATCGACGCCAACCACGGCGGGACGGTCGCCTTCGACGGCGGCACCGTCAAACTGACCCCCGCCTGGCACACCTCGTCCTACACCCACGAGGGGCAAGTCGTCGCCCCCGGCGTCCCGGCCGGGCTGGTCGTCCGCTTCGGCGGCAAGACGGTCTACTTCGCCGGCGACACCTGCCTCTTCGGCGACATGAAGCTGATCGGCGAGGAGGGGCTCGACGTCGCCGTCCTCCCGATCGGCGACCACTACACGATGGGGCCGGCGGACGCCGTCCGCGCCGCCGAGTTCCTGGCCGCGCCGGCGGTCGTCCCCTGCCACTACGACACCTTCCCCCCGATCAAGCAGGACGTCCAGGCCTTCAAGCGGCTGCTCGAGGCGCGTACCTCCGCCCGCTGCCTGCCGCTGAAGCCGGGCGAAAGCCGCGAGTTCTAGCGGGCGATGGTCGTCCCAAACGCCGGTCCGGTCGGCGACGACGAGATCGAGGCGGCCACCGCCGCTGCCGGAGCGGCCAGGGCGTGCCCCGGCCGGATCGGCGCGCCTGGGGGCGGCGCGATCAAGCCGCTCCCGGAGGGCGAACACGCCCCCTTGTATCCAAACGCGCGCGCGGCGCTCGGCCGCCGTCAGGGGTCCGGCCGATGACTGCCTACGACGAGGAGCTGCAACGGACCGCCTTCCAGAAGAAGACGGTCAGCCGCCTGCCGCCGAACGAGGTCCTCGACCTCGCGGTCGCCTACTTCACCGAGCGCGGCTACCGCGCCGGCCGCACCGGCCGCCCGAACCAACTCTTCGTGATGGGGAAGGCGGAGGGGGCGCTCCCCCGAGTCACCGGCGAGGTCTCGGCCCGCGCCGACGTCGGCAAGCCGGGGGTGACGCTGGTCACCCTCGACGCCGCCGGCGAACGGCTGGGGCCGGCGATGGCCGACTTCGCGGCGGAGCTACGCGCCCGCCGCCGAGCGCCGGCCGGGGAGTCCTCGGCGCTGGAGCCGCCACCAGACGGCTGACCCGGACGGGTCGGGGTTCGGCCGCCGTCCGACCGTCGGCAGCGACGCGGCGAGACGGGAAAGAGAACGGTGGCGATCGCGCGGCGAGCGAGCCGGAGGGGAGCGGGAGTGCAACGGTCCGGCGGGGTGGTCAGCGGCAACGCGGCGGACGATCAGGAACACGCCGGTTGGTTCGTCGGCCACTTCATGCCGCCGGCGGCGGGGCCGCGCGCGAGCGGCGCGGTCGAGGTGAAGTGGGCGGTCTACGAGGGGCACGAGGCACGAGACGGCTGGGGGGCGAACCGGGAGGCGACGACGCTGGCGGTGCTGGTCCGCGGCCGCTTCCGTCTCTCCTTCCCCGACCGCGAGGTGCTGCTGGCGCGGGAGGGGGATTTCGCGCTCTGGGAGCCGGGCGTGCCCCACTTCTGGCGCCCCGAGGGACCGACGATCGTCCTCACCGTCCGCTGGCCCTCGCTGCCGGGCGACAGCGTCGGCGTCCCGCGACCGGGCGACAGGGGATAAGTGCACGACCCCTTGGAGAAGGTCAGTGATTGCGTCCGACTCACTTCCAGGACGACGAGCTCCTCAGCGTTCTCGTCGTCAAGACTCCGGTCCCCATCCTCGGCCAAATTCCTTACGTGCTCTACCAATGATTCATACGGAATCCGGATGAATCATGGGTGTTCCCCGGCGGTCGGCGACCAAGCTCCCCTCGCCCCCCGCGGCGGGCGAGGGGCCGGGGGTGAGGGCCGGCGGCCGCAGCAGGAAGGCAAAGTGTTCACCCGGATTCCGCATTAAACACGAACCCGGCCACGAGGGCCGGGTCCGTGCGGGAAGGGAAGGGAGAATAGGGTTCTCTAGGAGGGCGCCGCTTGGGGAACGACGCGCTCATCCCCATCTACGCCGGGCCTCCCGAGTCGGATCTCTCGCCCCCGACCGAACGTAACGGGCACTACTTCGACCCGGCCCGTCCGGCCCGGCCCTCGGCGACGGCGGTCACCACCGCCCGCGCCCGCTCGCCGATCGTGCCCCAGTCGGCGGCGGCGACGCTGCGGGCGTCGACCAGGTTGCTGCCGAGCGCGACGGCGACCGCCCCGGCCCGGACGAAGTCGGCCGCGTTCTCGATCGAGACGCCGCCGGTCGGGACGAGCTTGACCTGCGGCAGCGGGCCGAGCACGTCCTTGAAGTACCCCGGCCCGCCGAGGCTGGCCGGGAAGACTTTCACATAGGTCGCGCCCGCCTCCCAGGCGGTCAGGATCTCGGTCGGCGTCAGGGCGCCGATCACCGTCGGCACGGCGTAGCGGTTGCAGAGCGCGATCGTCGGCAGGCTGACGGTCGGCGTCACGACGAAGGCGGCGCCGGCCAGGATCGCGGCCCGCGCCGTCTCCGGGTCGAGCACCGACCCGGCGCCGACCAGCGCGCGCTCCCCCAGCGCCTCCCGCGCCGCCGCGATCGCGGCCCCGGCCCGCGGGTTGGTGAAGGTGAACTCGACCGCCCGCACCCCGCCCCCGACCAGCGCCTCGGTCAGCGGCACCGCCGCCGAGAGGTCGTCCAGCCGGACGACGGCGACGACGCCGTCCTCCTCGATGATCCCCGCCCGCTCCCGGCCCATGCTCGTCCCCTCCTCCGTCCTCCCCCCCGCCGGGTGCGCCACGGGCGAGGCTAGCACGCCCCTTCCCCGACCGCTACCGGCACGCCGACGCCGTCCGCCACCCCGGCCGCGGCCCCCACTGATCGCGGACGGAGAGGCCGAAATCGTGCCCGGTCCCCGTCCGTCCCACGGCGCCTCGGCAGCTTGACTGGACCGTTGACAGTGGTGGTGGCCCCTGCTACCGTCCCGCCACTCCCGGAAGCACCGACGACCGAGCCGCCGTCCGGTGCCCTGCTCTCCGTCGCGACCCAGCGAACGAAACGGAGGATGCCATGAGCCGCACCCGCAGCAACCGCCGTCAACTCCTGACCGCCCTCGGCGGCGGCGTCTCCGCCGCCGCCCTGGGCGCCCCCCGATTCGGCTTGGCCTCGGCGCCGGGCCGCGCGTTCGGCGGTCGGCACCAGGGCGGCGAGGCGACCCTCCTCATCCGCGACGACATCTAGAGCGCCTACGCCGCCGAGGGGGCGGTCGCCCGCTGGGACGAGCGGGCCGGCGCCCAGATCACCCTCGACGTGCCGCCGGCGACCCTCGACGTCTCCCAGAAGATCCAAGCCGCCCAAGCGGCCGACGACCTGATCTGGGACGGCTACGCCGTGATCGAGGTGCCGTGGGACGTCCGCGAGTGGGTCAGCCGCGGCCTGATCCAACCCCTCGACGACTACATCGCCGCCTCCGAGACCCCCCGCGCCGCCGAGGTCGTGCCGAACATCATCGAGAGCATCCGGGAGTCGATGAAGGTCGACGGCAAGCAGTACGCGATCCCCGGCAACGTCGGCAGCGTCGCGCTCGCCTGGCTGACGGAGCCGCTGCAGGACGCGGGGATCGCGGCGCCGCCCGCCACCTGGGACGAGGTCTACCAGGCCGCCAAGCTGATCAAGGAGGCCCGGCCCGACCTCACCCCCTTCGACTCGGCCGTCACCCCCCTCTGCGATCTCTGGGCGATGATCTGGGGCGCCAGCGACCAGCCGCTGACCGAGGAGGGCCTGGTCGACATCACCGGCCAGGCCTCGCTCGACGCCCTCGCCTGGATGCGGATGATGGTCGACGAGGAGCTGATGCCGGAGGTGCGGACCGGTCCCAACAACCCCAACAACCCCAACAACCCCAACAACGAGAGCTTCGCCAACTGGCAGCGGGGCGGCACCGCGATCATCACCTCCTACGACGTCGCCGGCACGATCGCCCAACAGACCTTCGGCCAGGACGCGGCCGGGACCGGCCTCAACATGGTGCGGGAGGCGGGAGCCCCGCGCGCCGGCACCCCCTTCTGGGTCAACGGCTGCGTGGTGCTGAACGAAGCCGCCGACCCTCAAGCCATCACCGACTTCTACCTCTGGTGGTTCGGCCCGGAGAACAAGGAGACCGGCGAGCAGATCGCCGCCTTCGCCGCCAAGCCCTGCTACTAGAGCGGTTTGCGGAAAAGTT
>JBBSNJ010000226.1:0-5675 GCA_038232775.1 Thermomicrobiales bacterium | reverse complement strand
CCGACCGGGAAGCGGTCGCCCTCGATGTGTCGCACGACCCCCGGCGCGATCAGTTCCGACGCCGGATACACGACGCAGCCGATCAGGTTGCGCGCCGGGATCTGGTGCGCGAGCCGGCCGCCGGGGTCGACGCTCTCGACCGTCGTGCTGAGCGCGACCCTGGTGCTCTTCGACAACTTCGTCGGCAACTGGGCGACGACGGCGCGCCAGAACGACTCGCAGCAGCAGAGCCGGGTGGCCATCGCGACGATCGCGCGCCAGCTGCGAAACCTCGCGAGCCCGCCCAACCAGCTGCCGCAGGCCATCGAGAAGGCCCAGCCCTACGACTTCGTCTACCAGACGGTCGACACCCAGGCGAAGCCCCCGGGCTCGGCGAACGCCCCGGCCGGCGATCCGGCGAGGGCGATCAACAGCAGCGCGACCAACGAGATGAGCCGCGCTGCACCCGACGCTGCCAGCCGTGGACGCCGGTGGACCAAACCCCTCCCGTCGGGTCGGCCCTCTCGACCGCCCGCGTCCCTTCGCTCGAGTCCCATGGTGTGCGTGACTCCCCGACCGGTGCGAAGGGGTCTACCCCCCCCTCCCACCGGCGCCTGTCGGCCTCGGCCGAGGCCGAACTCACACGGTCGCGGGCCGTGTCAACCCAGGGCAAATCCTCTCCCTGTTTCGGATTCTAACCACGAGGTGCGCCGGATTTCCTTTTTGTCAGGATGCGTCCATGACCCAGAGTCGATGGTTGTGCTTCGATGTCACGTTTTCACCGGATGATGAGCGTGCGCGGGGCAACATCCGCGGTTTTCTGCGCCGCTCGGGCACGGGTTGGCCGAGGCGGGGGGACGCCGAGGGGCGCGCTGCTCCTTCCGCGTTGCCTGGCGTGCACCGCCCCTCGCGAGGAAACGGGAGCACGACGTCGCGCGTGGTGGAGGAGATGGGCGCCGCGGACGGCGGGGCCCTCTCGGGGGCGCGAGGACTCGCTTCTCCTGTACCATTTCGGCGCACGATTTTGGATCGAGGAGGAGACGGAAGGGAATGGCGATGCAACGACCGGGGTGGCGGACGCGGCTCCGCGGGATCGGGGGGGCGGCGCTGCTGCTGGGGCTGCTCGGCGGGGTCGTCGCCGGGGCGGCGGCCGGTGCCGCGTCGGCGGCGCGGGGGGAGCGGGGGTACGACGCTTACGTCCCGGCCGCGATCAAGGAAGGGCAGTTCTACTCCTACACCTGCGAGTTCGACGCCGCCTGGGTCGTGCTCAAGACGTTCGGCTACGACGTTCCGTTCGAGGAGCTGTTGGCGCTGGTCGGCCAGGACACGAGCGTCGATCCCTGGTACGAGCAGACGGCGGACGGCTGGGTGATTTACGGCGGCGACATCACCTCCGCTTTCAACGGCGACTACACCAGCGATCTCCTGGCGCGGACGACGGGCGAGGCGATGCTCCCGTTGTTCGAGGCCTACGGGCTGGATGTCGCTCCGATCGACGAGCGAGCCGAGATCGAGGCGACGCTCGACCAGGGTGGCTTGGTCTGGACCAAGGCGACGGTCGACTTCCTCCCCTGGGAACCGACGACCTGGCTCACCCCCGACGGCGAGGAGCTGCCGACCGTGCTCGGCAACGACCACGCGGTGGTGGTGATGGGATACGACGACGACGTGGTCGTGATCCGCGATCCGCTCGGCCCGACGAGCACCAATTGGGAGCGTCCCTACGAGTACGAGGTGCCGTGGGAGACGTTCCTGCCGGTGTGGGCGGCGCAGGGGAACGACGGGCTGGCGGTCTTCCCGACCGGCGAGGGCGACGCGGCCGGGGCCGGGGCCGAGGTCGAGGCGTCGGACATCTCGGGGATCACGATCGGGCCCGTCGGCGGCGACACGTAGTCGGCTCCGGCTCTGGCTTCCGACTTCGGCGGCGGCCGTTACCGGCTGCGCCGCCGCCGGGCGATCCCGGCCTCGGCGAGGCGTTGCTCGTCTGGGCGCTGCTCGCCGCCGACGCTGCCGCGATCGTCCTTCGCCGCGGCGAGCGATGGGAACAGACTCCGGATCACGGTGACGCGGCGCCGGTGCCGGGCCGTCCTCTGGAAGCTTTTCTCGCCCATCCTTGGGGACCCGCCAGCGCGCCGTTGGCCGGCCTGGCGCTGAGTCGGCTGGGTCGGGAGCGGTCGCGGGCCGCGCTCGGGCGGGCGGTCGCCGCCGCCCTCGTGGTGCAGGCGGGCGGAACCATTGCCCGGTGGCGCCGAGGCGATCGCGGCGGCGGGCGGGGACCGCTCGCTCCCGCGGCGTTGGGGCCGGTTGCCGCGGCCTGGACGACGGCGGAGGCGATCCAGGCGCGCGGCGTCGGCGGCTTCGCCCCGTGGGCGCCATCCGACCGGTGCCGCCTCGCGCTCGGCGGCGCCTTGCTCGGCCTAGCGCTGCCGTGGCTCTTCGCCGACCTCGGCCGCTACGTGGACGACGCCCCGCTCCTCGGCCGGCTCTACCTGGGGTGCCGGGTGCCCGGACGCTCGGAGCGGGTTGCCGTCCACCTCGGGCACCACCACGGGCTCGACGGCGCGCTGCTGGCCTGGACGGCGCTCGCCCTCTCCCGCCAGCTCCCGAACCTGTCGCCCGGCCGGGGTACCGCCGTCTGCTCGGTGGCCCTGGCCGCGCTCCTCGTCTACGGTCTCGCCCGCGCGGCGGAGGACGCCTGGCTCGAGCAGGTGGTGAAGCGGGGTTGGACCGGGCGGCGCTTGCCCTCCCTGGTCGAGCGGGGGCGCCCGGTCGGGTGGCGCGCCTGGCTGGGAACCGCCGCGCTAGGGTTGGCCGTCGATCGCTGGTGGCGGCCGGCTGTCCCCGCCGGCCGCGCCGGGGCAGCCTCTCCACGGCTCCGCCCGACCCGTACAATGGTTGCCGGCGGCATCGCGGCAGGAGGGCGCCCATGAGCAGCTCGACGGCGACGGTCCCGGTCCGCGTTCCGCGCGCGGGCGACCGGGTGACCGAGGCGGAGTTCCGGCGGATCGCCCTCGGGGACGACGGGCGGCGGTGGGAGCTGCACGCGGGGGTGCTGCGGGAGAAGCCGGGGATGAGTGTCGAGCACGGCGGCATGATGACCGATTTGGTGGTGATGCTCGCCAATCAGCTTGATCGGCACGAGTTCGTAGTCCGAGCGGGCCATGCCCGGCTCTGGCGCTCTCCTCGGCACGCTTACGTCCCCGACATCGCCGTGATCCCCGCCGCCGACGAGCGCGCCCTGCGCCAGCGGCCCGGCGCGCTCGACGCCTATGCCCAGCCGCTGCCGCTGGTGGTCGAGATCTGGTCCCCCTCGACCGGTGACTACGACGTGGACGAGAAGCTGCCGGAGTACCAGGCGCGCGGCGACGCCGAGATCTGGCGGCTGCACCCCTACGAGCGGACGCTGCGGGTCTGGCGGCGGCGCCCCGACGGGGGGTACGACGAAGCGACCCACCGGGGCGGGACGGTGGCGCTCGCGTCGCTGCCGGGGGTGGTGGTCGATCTCGACGCGCTGTTCGCGGCCTGATCCGAACTTCGGATGTAGATTTTGGGGACGGCACGCCCGCTCGTGGTCCCCCCTCACCTGCCGCTCGCCGAGTTGGAGCGCCGCTCCCGCGGTGCCCGCGACCCGGTCCTGCGCTCCCACCTCCAGATCGTCTGGCTGCTGGCCTGGGGCGAGCCGACGGCCGCCGCCGCCGCCACCGGCTACCACCCGAACTGAATCCGGGAGGTGGCGAAGCGCTACCGGGAGGGCGGCCCTGGCGCCGTCGGCGCCGCCGCCGCGGGAACCGCGGGGGGCTCCCGCTGCTGGACGCGGCCGGCCGGGGGGCGCGGCGCGCGGCGCTGGCGGGGCCGGCGCCGGGGGGCGGCGTCTGGACCTGCCGCGCGGTCGCGGCCTGGATCGGGGAGCGGGCCGGCCGCTCCGTCGCCGAGGTCCGCGGGTGGGAGTGGCGGCGCCGCCTCGGCTTCACCCCGCAGCGCCCCCGCCCCCGCGAGGAGCGGTCCGACCCGGACGCCCAGGACGCCTTCAACAAGGGGGGCTCCAGGCCGCGATCGACGCCGTCGCGGCCGCCCACCCCGGAGCCACGGTGACGACCTGGGCACAGGACGAGCCCCGGCTCGGCCTGCTGCCGGTGGTGCGCCGGGTGTGGGCGCCGAAGGGCTGCCGCCCGACCGCCTCCGTCCGCCGGACCGACGAGTGGCGCTCCGTCTCCGGGTTCGTGCGGCCCGGCACCGGCCAGACCTGGTGGGGCCCGCTGCCGGGCGTGAGCGGGGAGGGGATCGGCCCCACGAAGCGGGCGGTGCTGGCGGTCGACCACGCCGGCTGGCACACCAGCCCCAAGCTCGACCTGCCCGAGGGGGGTACACCTGGCCTCCCTGCCGCCGCCCTCGCCGGAGTGGCAGCCGGCCGAGCGGCGGTGGGGACTCGTCGACGAGCCGGTGGCCAACCGCACCTCCGCCACCCTCGCCGAGCTGGCCGACACGCTCGCCGACCGCTGCCTCGCCCTCGAACGTCAGCGCGGCGCCGTCCGGTCCCGCTGCCGCTACCATGGGTGGCCCCGCGAACGGCGCCCCCGGCGGTCACAGTGATCACCCGAGGTTCGTATGATACGAACCTCGGGTGCACCGATCCGCTCCCGGACGCTGGAAAGGCTCCCCTGTCCCGCGCGCGGGAGACGGGGAAGGGGGCCGGGGGTGAGGGCTTCGTTCCGGGAAACGGAAGCCATCACCCCGATTCGGTGTCAGCCAGGGCCAGCCGGGCGCTACGCCGGCGGCACCTGCTCCGGCGTGACGTTCTCGAGCAGCGTGAAGGCCCCGTCCTGGACCTCGACCAGGGCGACCCCCTTCGAGGGGACGCGCTCCCCCGGCTCGTAGGCGATCGTCCCCGTCACCCCCTGGAAGCCCTCGGTGGCCGCCAGCGCGTCGCGGATCGCCTCCGGCTCGGTGCTGCCGGCCTGGTTGATCGCCTCGGCCATCAGCCTGGTGCCGTCGTAGCCGAGGGCGGCGAAGACCGACGGCGGCGGGTTGCCGTAGGCCGTCTCGAACGCGGCGTTGAAGCGCTCGGCGATCGGTTCCTCGCCGTAGATCCCCTCGTGGGTGGTGAAGAAGACGTTCTCGGCGGCGGCGCCGGCGAGCTCGACCAACTGCGGGGTGTCGTAGCCGTCGCCGCCCAGGATCGGCAGCTCGATCCCGGCGTCGCGCGCCTGCTTGACGATCGTGCCGATCTCGGCCGGGCCGGAGGAGATGAAGAGGGCGTCGGGCTGCGGCTCGAGGTTGGCGAGCTCGGTCATCTGGGCCGAGAAATCGGTGTCGCCCGAGGCGTAGGTCAGTTCGGCGGCGATCTCGCCGCCGATGTCGTCGGCCGTGAACCGCTCGCCGAAGTACTGGGCCAAGAACTTGGTGTAGTCCATCTGGTCATCGACCAGGAGGGCGACCGTGTCCCAGCCCTGGGCGGCGGCGAACTCGGCCGCGGCCGCGGCCTGGACGTTGTCGCCGAATGGGAGCATGAAGACGTAGTCGCCGGCCTGGACGATCACCGGCGCGGTGGCGCCGATCGTCAGGAAGGGGACCGCCGCGTCCTGGGCGACGGTGGCCACCGGCAACGCGAAGGAGGTGTCGGTGATACCGACCACGGCGACGACCTGGTCCTCTTCGACGAGCTTCTTGGCCGCGTTGGTGACGGCGGTCAGGTCGGT
>JBBSNJ010000225.1:0-5679 GCA_038232775.1 Thermomicrobiales bacterium | reverse complement strand
GCGGGGGGGGCGGCTGGCGGGCGCGCCCTCCGGGGGGGGCCTGCTCGGGTTCGGGCTGAGCCGGGAGCTGTGGCTGTCGCTGGCGCTGCTGGCCGGGAGCGGGGCGGCGGACGCGGTCAGCATGGCGCTGCGGCACGCGGTCCGCAACCTGGCGACGCCGGACGCTCTGCGGGGGCGGATCGCGGCGGCGCACTCGACCTTCGCCTCGGGCGGGCCGCAGCTGGGAGAGTTCGAGGCCGGGCTGGCGGCGGCGGTGATCGGGGCGGGGCCGGCGGTCGCCTTGGGCGGGCTGGGGACGCTGGTCGCGGCGGGGCTGGTGGGGTGGCGGGTGCCGGCGATCGCCGCCTACCGATCGTCAACCGTGACGGTAACGGCAGGCACGACGGGGGAGGCGGTGGCCGCTCCCGCCCGACGCGGAAGATCGCGGGGCGGCACGCCGCTTTAGGACGCCTTCGCGAGGACGGGCCTGAGGGTCGGGGGCGGCAAGGGGAGGCCGCGCTCGCGGGCTGCGGCGAGAATGTCGCCGAGGGCAGCTCGGACTTCGCGCAGCGCGTCCTCAGGCGTCAGCCCAAAGGCCGAGCAGTATCGGACATCGGGGACGTCCGCCACCCAAACCTGGTCCTGTTCGTCCCAGAATAGGAGGATGGGGTACTGGTCGTGGTCGCTCATTGCTCCTCCTCCTCGGCCAGCAAGGCAAAGGCGTCAACCGCTTTCAAGAACTGGACGACCTGGTAATCCTTCGCCTTGCCATTGGCCAACGGCTGGAGATTGAGGAAGACGCCCGCCGTCGGGTGGAGGAAGCGGCGATGGCTCGTGCCTCCTTGTCGGATGGATTCGAAGCCGGCGGCGGTGGCGAGGGTGAGGAGGTCGGAGAAGCGCACGTCGCGCGGGTTATTGCGCGCCCGCTGCAGCAGCTTCTGGTGCCGGGCCATCCCTGCTCGCCCCCAGTGCCGGTTACTTCTTGCGGGCGGGGGCGCCGCCGCCCTTGGCGGGGGCGGCGGCCTCGGGGGGCATCCAGCCTTCGGGCATCCGGGCGTCGACGCCGAAGAAGAACTCTTCCATCTGGTCGCGCAGGATGCGGCGGGTGTCGGGGTCGGCCGGGTTGAGGCCGTAGTGGTTGATCAGGATCGTCATGTGGGGTTGCCAGAGGGCGTAGCCTTCGGCGGAGACGTGCTCGAAGATGCGCTGGCCGAGCTCGCCCGGGAAGGGGGGCTTCTCGAGGGCGGGCAGCTCGCGGCCGAGCTTGACGCAATCGACGAGTCGGGCCATGGTCGCGCTCCGGGGGTGGCGGTGGGTGGGTCATGGGTCGTGGGCGGCGGTCGAGGGTCGAGGGTCGCCCGGGGGATTGTACTTGGTCGGGGCTGGGGGATGCGGGTGGCTCCCGGCTCGGGTGGGGGTGACCGCTCGCGTTGCCGGGGGCAGGTCCTCGCCCCCGGCCGCGTTCGGCCTCGCTCCGGGCGGCGGGGTGGCCCCGAGGTGCGCGAGACGGTCGCGATACGGAATCCGGGTGAAGGCGAGGGGTGAGGCTGGCGCGGACGGCCCTCACCCCCGGCCCTTCTCCCAGTGCGCGGGAGAGGGGCAAGGGGGAGCGTGGTCGCGGACCGCCGGGGCGACCGCACGAGTCGCCCGGATTCCGCCGGACTCGACCGCGTGGTGTCTGGCACAGGCGGGCCAGAGCCGGTGCTGACGGGCTCGGTGCCGGGGCCGAGGCGTTGGCTCGTTTCTTCGCGGAGCTTGCTTGGGGAACGGAGTCATACGAACTTCGGGTCATGACTTCGGCTACGCGGAGAGCTGCCCTCACCCCCGGACCGCGTCCCTCTGTCCCGTGCGCGGGAGAGGGGAGCTTGTCCCACGCCCGAGAGCGGAACGGTTCAACCGAAGTGCGTTATCAGGGGGCGAGGGGTTGGTGGGCGGGGACGACCAGGGCGCGATCGACCGCCGCCGGGGAGGCGCGGCCGCAGAGGAGCAGGTCGCGGGCGAGCTCGGCCCGCAGCAGGTCGAGGACGCGGCGGGCGCCCGCTTCGCCGGCGACCGCCAGCCCCCAGAGGATGGGGCGGCCGACGAAGACGGCCCGCGCCCCGAGCGCCAGCGCCTTGAGCACGTCGGTGCCGCGGCGGACGCCGCCGTCGAGGTAGACCTCGCCCCGCTCCGCCACGGCGGCGGCGACGGCCGGCAGGGCGTCGAGGGCGGCGACGGCGCCGTCGAGCTGGCGGCCGCCGTGGTTGGAGACGATCACCGCCCGCGCGCCGTGGTCGAAGGCGAGGGCGGCGTCGGCGGGGTGGAGGATCCCCTTCGGGATCAGCGGCAGGGGCGTCAGCGAGGCGAGCCAGTCGAGGTCGTCCCAGGTCAGCGCCGGTTCCCAGGCGGAGCCGGCGACGAAGGCGGCCAGCCCGGAGTCGCTGGCGTCGGCCGGGGGGCGCTCGGGGGACGGTGACGGGACGTTGGCCCCGGTCAGTCCGGGGGGGATGGCGAAGCGGTTGCGGTCGTCCGCCTCCCGGCGGCCGAGGGCGGGGACGTCGACGGTGACGACCAAGCCGGTGGCGCCGGCCGCCTCGGCCCGTGCCACGAGCTCGCGGGTGACGGCGCGGTCGCGGTAGACGTAGAGCTGGAACCACCAGTCGGCCGCCTCGGCCGCCGCCGCCTCGATCGCGAGGCTGGCGGCGGTCGACATGGTGTAGATGGTGCCGGTGGCGCGGGCGGCGCGGGCGGTGGCCCGTTCCCCGTCGTCGCAGCAGAGGCGGTGGAAGCCGGTCGGGGCGATCAGGACCGGCAGGGCGACCTCCCGCCCGAGGAGGGTCGTCGTCAGGGAAGGGGCGGGGGTACCCGCCAGGACCCGCGGCAGGAGGCGCCAGCGGTCGAAGGCGTCCCGGTTCTCGCGCAGCGTGACCTCGTCTTCGGCGCCGCCGGCGACGTAGTCGAAGGTCGCCGGGGCGAGGGCGGCGCGGGCCGCCGCTTCGTACTCGTGCAGGTTGAGCGGGAGCGGGGTCGGTTCGGGTGCTGCCGTCATCGCCACCTCCTGGGTCGGGTCGGCCGTGGCCCTCGGTGCCGGGGGGATGATCGCCGCTGGCCCGTCAGCCCGCCAGCGCGGTCGTGCGGCCAGCCCGCGCGAGCGAGGCGCGGGCGGCGAGGGCGAGGCGGAGGGCGAGACGGGCGGCGGGAGCTGCCTCGGGAGTCTCCCCGGAGAAATCCTCCCCCGCGGGGCGGCGACGCGGGTGGACCGAAACGACCGGGGATCGCCACCACGGGTTGCTCGATGTCGAGACCGCCGAGGACGGCGCCGCCACGCCGGCCTCACCCGGCGGTGCGATGGCGTCGCGGCCTCATCTTCCTCCGGCGCGAGCTGATCGTAAAGGGGGATTGAGGCGAGGCGACGCCGAGCGCGCCGGGAGCGGGGGTTCCTCCGCCGGTGCCCCGCCGCCGGAACCAGGATTTTCCCCGTCGAAGGTCTTGGAGGGGCCGGCGACGATTGACACCCCGCCTGGCCGATGCTACCGTCGGCGCATGATCTGTCATCGATGACAGGAGGGCGCCGGGATGGGAGGCGGGCCGAAGACCGCGACGCTGAAGGACGTCGCCGGGTTGGCTGGGGTGTCGACGGCGACGGTGGCGCGGGTGCTCCATGGGAACGGATACGTGGCCGAGGAGACGCGGCAGCTGGTGCGGGCGGCGATCGCGGAGAGCGGGTACCGGCTGAACGCGGTCGCGCAGGGGCTGCGCAAGCAACGGACGTTCACGCTCGGGCACGTGCTGCAATCGGTCTCGCCGAATCCGTTCTTCGCCGGGGTCGCCCTGGGGGTCGAACAGGAGGCGGCCCGGAGCGGCTGCGGGGTGCTGGTCGTCAACACGCGGGGCGAGGGGGAGCGGGAGCGATCGGGGGTCGATCTCCTGCTTCAGCGGCGGGTCGACGCGATTCTGTTCACGACCGTGGTCGACGAGGCGAACGTGCGCTTCGCGCTCGAGAGCGGGACGCCGGTGGTGCAGGTGGAGCGGATGAGCCCGATCCCGACCCTCGCCGTCACGGTCGACAACGCCTCAGGGGCGCGCGAGGCGATGGCCCACCTCTTCGGGCTCGGGCACGGGAGGATCGCCTTCATCGGGGTCGATCCGGACGCGGTCCGCGGCTCGGGCTTGCCGAGCGCGCGGCGGGTGGTGGAGCGGGAGCGGCTGGAAGGGTATCGCGAGGCTCTGCGGCGGCAGGGGCGGGCGGTGGCGGAGGACTTGATCGCACTCCAGGAGTCGTACTCCGCGCTCGACCAGACGCGAGCGGTGGCGGGCGGGTTGTTGCGCCGGCCGCCCCGGTCGCGGCCAACGGCGGTCTTCGCGGCCTGCGACCTGATGGCGGCGGCGGTGCTGCAGGAGGCGGCGCGGCAGGGGGTGGCGGTGCCGGAGGAGCTGTCGGTGGTCGGCTTCGACGACACCTACGCGCCGTACCTGACGCCGGCACTGACGACGGTGGCGCAGCCGATGGACGAGATCGGGCGGGCGGCGGCGAGGCTGGCGCTGGATGCGCTGCGGGACGGGGCGCGTGCGGGGGAGCCGCGGACGGAGCGGCTGGCGACGACGCTGGTGGTGCGGGCGTCGACGGGGCCGGTGGCGGCCGGCGCTGGGGAGGGGGAGTGATGCCGGAGCGGTCTTGCTTCCCCCGACCTCCGCTCCCGGTGCGCGGGGAAACCCGTCATCCCCCGACCACCTCTCTCCCTCGGTGTCTCGGGGCGAGTCGGAGCGGGAGAGCCGGGGGTTCGGGTTCGCCGCGATCGCCTGACCCGGCCGGCGGTCGGAGCGGGCCGATGGACCGGTCGGGGCCGTGCTGGGAGCGGGGGCGATGAGGGAGGGAGGATCGATGAAGCTGGCGATCCAGACGCTGCTGCTGCCGGGGGACGACCTCGAAGCGCGGTTCGAGGCGGCGGCGCGGTACGGGTTCGATGGGGTCGAGGTGGCGGTCGGGCCGGCGTTCGATCTCGCGGCGCAGGTGCCGGCGGTGCGGCGGGCGATGGGGGCGAGTGGGCTGCCGGTGGCGGCGATCTGCACCCACCCGATCCACGACCCGCTGGTGCCCGATCAGGCGGAGCGGGCGCGGCGGTTCGAGGCGCTCGGGCGGCTGGTCGGGTTGGCGGACGAGCTCGGGGCGGGGGGGGTCGTCTCGGTGCCGGTGCGGCCGCCCCACCGCTTCCCGGGGCCGGAGGAGGGGGACGGGGACCCGCTGGAGCGGGCGGCGGCGGCGTTCCGGGTTTGGGCCGAGGGGTTGCCGGCGGGGGAGGCGCGGCTGTTCCTGGAGCCGCTGAACCGGTACGAGGCGTCGTTCCTGAACCGGGTCGAGCAGGCGGTCGATCTCGCGCGCCGGGTGGGGCAGCCACGGGTGGCGGCGCTGGCCGACCTCTTCCACATGAACATCGAGGAGGCGAGCTTGGCGGCGCCGCTGCGGGCGGCCGGCGCCACGCTCGGGCACGTCCACGTCGCGGACAACAACCGGCTCCAGCCGGGGGCCGGGTGCCTCGACTTCGGGGCGCCGTTCGCGGCCCTGAAGGCGATCGGCTACGGGGGCTACCTCGGGATCGAGTGCTTCTCGCCGGGGGGGCCGAGGATCGAAGGGGACCCGGAAGAAGCCCTGCCGGCGACCGTGCGGTTCCTGCGGGAAGAGTGGGAGGCGGCCTGAGGTCGCGGCCGTTCGTCGTTCGCAGT
>JBBSNJ010000224.1:0-5701 GCA_038232775.1 Thermomicrobiales bacterium | reverse complement strand
CCGAACATCTCGGACGACGACGCCTGGTAGACGCGGGCGTCCGGCTTGGCGAGCCGGACCGCCTCCAGCAGGCGGGTGACGCCGAGGGCCGTGACTTCGCCGGTCAGGACCGGCTGCTGCCAGGAGGCGGGGACGAAGCTCTGGGCGGCCAGGTTGTAGACCTCGTCGGGCTGGACGGCGTCGACCAGAGCGAGCAGCGACGTCTGGTCGAGCAGGTCCGCCGAGGCGAGCTCGATCCGGCCGCGGAGGTGGGCGATCCGGCCGCCGGTGTCGGTGCTGGCGCGGCGGCTGACGCCGACGACGCGGTAGCCGAGGTCGAGCAGATGCTCGGCCAGGTAGCTGCCGTCTTGCCCGGTGATGCCGGTGACCAAGGCCGTCGGCATGGTGCCCCTTCCCCGTCCGCCGCCGGGCGCTCCGTCCCGGCGGCCCCGCGGAGCCTACCCGCGGACGGCCCCGGCGTCGAGGGGCGACGCGGGCGGACAACCGGGGCCGTGACCGATCAGGAGCGGCCCCGGGGGTCGAGCGCGGCGCGCAGCCCGTGGCCCAGCATCAGGAAGGCGGCGACGGCGACGGCGATCGCGGCGCCGGGGGCAATCACGGTCCAGGGGGCGAACGACATGAAGGCGCGATTCTCGCTCAGCATCGCGCCCCAAGTCGGATCGGGCGGCGGTGGACCGAGACCGAGGAAGCTGAGCGCCGTCTCGGTGATGATCACCTGACCGAGGGCCAGGCTGGCCTCGACGATCACCGGCGAGGCGGCATTCGGCAGGACGTGGCGGAGGGCGAGCCGGGCATCGGAGGCGCCGAGGGCACGCGCCGCCTCGACGAAGTCGCGGGCGGTGACCGCCATCGTCGGGGCGCGGACGACGCGGGCCATCCGCGGCGCGTAGATGAGCCCGATCGTGACGACCAGATTGGGGATGCTCGGGCCGAGGATGGCGACGACGACGATCGCGAGCAGGATGGCGGGGAAGGCGAAGACCAGATCGAGCAGCCGCATCAGGACCTGATCGATCCGTCCCCCGAAGAACCCCGCCGGCAGCCCGAGCAGCAGACCGAGGGCGAGGGCGAGGCCGACCGCGGGCAGGGCAACCCGGAGCGAGACCCGCCCGCCATGCAGGACACGCGAGAGAACGTCGCGGCCGAGGGAGTCGGTGCCGAGCGGGAAACCGGCTTGGGGCGGGGCGAGCGAGAGACCCGGCGCCGTCCGGTTCGGGTCGCTGCCAGCGATCACGGGGGCGAGCAGGGTAGCGCCGACGAGCAGCACCAGGAGCAGCGCGCCGAGAGCTAGCTCGGGGTTTGGCCGGCGCCAGCGGCGGCCGGAGCGGGCGGCAGCGGGCAGCCCTTGGGCGGCGGCACGGGCGAGGGTGGGGGCGGGGGCGGCCATCGTGATGCCCTCCCCTAGCCGGCGCGGAGACGCGGGTCGGCCAAGCCGTAGGCCAGGTCGGCGGCGAGGTTGGCGAGCAGGACCATGGTGGCGACGACGAGGACGATCCCTTGCATCAGCGGGTAGTCGCGCAGCGAGACGGCGCTCAGGGCGAGCCGGCCGAGACCGGGCAGGGCGAAGATCGTCTCGACGATGATCGTGCCCCCGAGCAGGTAGGCCGCCTGGAGACCGACGACCGTGATCAGCGGGATCGCGGCGTTGCGCAGGATGTGGCCGGTGACGACGCGGCGCTCGGTCAACCCCTTGGCCCGGCCGACGCGGACGTGATCGAGGTACAGCGCCTCGGCGACGGCGGCGCGGGCATTCTCGGCGATGGTGGCGGCGAGGCCGGTGCCGAGGGCGACGACGGGGTAGAGGAGGCCGAGCAGGTGGCGGCGCGGGTCGTCGCCGAAGGCGACGTACTCGAGGGCCGGGATGAACGGCAGGTAGCGGGCGCCGAGCAGGATCAGGAGGGTGCCGAGCAGGAAGTTGGGGACGGCGACGCCGAGGATGGCGAAACCGCGGCCGAGGACGGCCCAGCCGCCGCCGCGGAGGGCGGCCAGCGCCCCGATCGGCCCCCCCAGGGCGACCCCGAAGAGGACCGAGAGACCCGCCAGCTCGAGCGTGATCGGGAGGCGGCGCAGGATTTCGGCGAGCACGGGGACGCGGAGGCGGAGGGAGTCGCCGAAGTCGCCACGGGCGATCTTCGCCAGCCAGGCGCCGTACTGGACGACGAGCGGCTGGTCGAGACCGTACTCGCGGCGGATGTTGGCGAGGACGGTCGGGTCCCGCACCCCTTCGGGGCCGACCAGGAGGAGGGCGAGATCGCCGGGGATCAGATGCATGGCGAGGAAGGTCAGCATCGAGAGGCCGAGCAGCATCGGGACGAGGAAGGCGAGCCGGCGCAGGACGATCGCGAGCATCTGGGGGTGGCCCTCGTCTGATCTCGGGTTCCGGGCGGGGCTGACCCGAGAGCAGACCCGGTGTCCGGGCTCTCGCTCAGCAGCCGGTCGGCGGAAGCGAAGTCGGATCAGACCGGGGAAGCCGCGGGCGAGCCTCACGATGACGAAACGTCATCGTGAGCCGGTCGAGAACTCTGTCGTCATTCGGGTCGACGTGCGGGCTCGTTTCCCCGACCAGCTCGGGACGAATGACGGTTCGGCCCCACCCTCCTCGTCCGACTCCCCGTTCCCGACCCTCGTGACAGAGGTTGTCGGGGCGGCAATCGCGCCACCCCGACGTGGCACGCAACGGTCGGCGGACCATCAGCCGCCGGTGAGGCAGGTTTGGCGCAGGGTGAGGCGGGCGTTGGAGGGCATCACCTCGTAGCCGGCGAGGGCGTCACTGACCAACTCCCAGCGGAGGGGGTAGGCGTAGGGGACGATGACGTAGACCTGATCGAGGGCGTCCTGCTCGATCTGATCGTAGAGCGCGAGCCGAGCGTCGGGATCGACCTCGGCTCGGGCCTGGTCGATCAGGTCGTCGAGTTGGGGGTCGCTGATTCCCATCCCCTGGCCGAAGGCGGCGTGGGAGGAGAATGCCTCGACCTCCTGGTTCGGGTCCGGGCTCCAGACGGTGCCGACCATGATCATCTGGTAGTTGCCGTTCTGCCAGTCGTCGAGGATGGCGCCGACCTCCATCGGGTTGATCGTGACCTCGATCCCGGCCGCTGCCCACTGCTCCTGCATCACCTGGGCGGCTTGGACGTCGAGCTGGTTGGCGGCGACGACCTTGAACTCGGGCACGGTCAGGGTTTCCACGCCCGCCTCTTGCAGCAGCGCGCGGGCGGCCTCCACGTCCTGGGTGTAGTAGGGCAGGTCGGAGCCGTCGCCGGTGTAGCCGCCGAGCTGGGAGGGGGGGAGGAAGGTGCCGACCGAACCGAAGCCGCCGAGGACGGTCTCGACGATCGCCTTCCGGTCGAGGGCCAGGCTCATCGCCCGACGGACGCGGACGTCGTCGAACGGAGGCGCGGCGACGTCGAAGAAGATCGGGATGTAGCGGGAGCTGACGCCGGGTACCGAACGCAGGGTTGGGCTGGTGCGGGCGACGTTCTCGGCGACCAGCGGGTTCTTCAACCAGGCGAGCTGGACCGTGCCCGACTGGAGGGCGGCGGCGATCGATGGATCGTCGGCCAGGAGCCGGAAGACGACCTCGTCGAGATAGGGGAGCCCATCGACGTAGTAGTCGTCAAAGCGGCGGAGCCGCACCTCCTGATCGAGCAGGTACTCGACGAAGGCGAACGGGCCGGTGCCGATCGGCTGGGTGGCCAACTCCTCCCCGGCCCCGTCCGGGACGATGCCGCCATACGGAATCGTGGCGAGGTAGCGGAGGAGCGGGGCGAACGGCTTCGAGAGGCGGAAGACTGCCGTCAACGGGTCGGGCGTCTCGACCGCGGTCAGGTCGGCGTAGATCGCGCTGTGGGGACTGGCGGTGGCCGGATCGCGGATGCGGTCGAAGGTGTACTTGACGTCCTGGGCGGTGAAGGGGGAGCCGTTGTGGAAGGTGACGCCCTCGCGCAGGCGGAAGGTGTAGGTCAACCCGTCGGCGGCGACGTCGTAGTCGACCGCTAGGTCGGGCTCGATCGCCATCGCCGGCGACCACCGGAGCAGCCCCGAGTAGATCAGCTCCTCGACGTTGGTCGAGGCCCAGGCGACGGTCGTCGTCGGGTCGAGGCTCTGGGGACCGAAGTCCTGGCCGATGGCGAGCGTCCCGCCGGGGGTACAGCCTGCCGTACCAGGGGTCGCCTCCTGAGCACGCAGGAGGACCGGGTCGAGAGCGAGCGCTCCCCCCGCGACGGCGGCACCCAGCAGGAGCCGACGCCGATCGAGTCGAATGGACGAATGCTCGAACGCCACAATGGACCTCCTTTTCTCGGGTTCGGGCGATCCGGGGGGCTCACCCCACGACCACCCTCCCCCCCTGACCCCGCTCCCGAACGCGAAAGCGGTGCAAACCCCTCTCCCCCACCACCTACCACCCGGCTAGCGTCTGGCGTCTGGCGTCTGCCGTCTGGCGTCTGCCGTCGGCCGTCGGCCGTCTGCCGTCTGCCGTCTGCCGTCTGCCGTCTGCCGTCTGCCGTCTACGGATACTCCGTCTCGCCGTCGAGCGGAAAGATCGGTCGGCGGAGGTGCTGGAAGTCGAAGCGGGAGAGATCGACGCTGCCGAGACCGGGGGTATCGACGTCGATCGAGTGCTTGGTGATCGGCCCGTAGCCGCCGCGCCAGCGGACCGCCGCCTTGACGACCAGGATCTTCTGGCGCGCCGGGTCGATCCCGACCGACTTGAGCTGCTGGAGGTCGCCGGGGGCCGACTTGAGGGTCGTCAGGACGAGGTTGACGCCGCCGGCGCGGACGACAACGGTGCGCCCCATCCGTTCGGGGCAGCCGGCCTGCTCCGGCCCTTCGTGGACCCAGTCGCCGTCCCCGAGCAGGCGGACGCGGCCACGGACGGGGACAGGCTCGCCGTGGAGGCGGTCGATCCTGCCGCCGACATCGGCCGAGAACTCGCCGCCGACACCAGCGGCGAAGGCGACCTCGACCGCCTCCCGGTCGGCGACGATGATCGTCGCCTCCTGGGCGTCCTGCCGCAGCAGCTCGGCCAGGAGGACGGTGCCGTCGCCGGGGGTGCCGCCGCCGATGTTGTCGCCGACGTCGACCAGCACGACCGGACCCTCCGGATGGGCGATCGCCTGAGCAACGGCGTCGGCGGGGGGGACGTTGCGGACCCGCATCTGCTCGCGCATGCTCCAGGCCAGATCGGCCAGCTCGCGGGCGAGACGTGCGGCGGCCGAGCGGTCATCGTCGGTGGTGACCAGGAAGCCCGACCCGGCGATCGGGACGTCACTGTAGGCGAACCCGGCGGCGACGGTGACGGAGAGGGCTTCCCCGCTCGCCTCCATCGCGTGCGCCCGCTCGAAGAGCGTCGCGAACGGCGGGCGCGCCGTGTACTGCGCCTGCGGCACCGGCAGCAGAGGCGGTTTGGCGAGGGCCATCGTCGGCCGGATCTCTCCCCGGATCGTGCGTGCCAGGAGATCGACCGCTTCCCGCCCCCGCTCGTTGGCGTCGGTATGGGGGTAGGTGTCGTAGGTCGTCACGATCTGGCAACCGTCGACCATCTGCTGCCCGAGGTTGGCGTGGTAGTCGAGGGTGACGGCGATCGGCAGGTCAGGTCCGACGGCGTCGCGGACGCGGCGGACGATCTCCCCCTCGGCGTCGGGGGCGCCCTCGGCCACCATCGCCCCGTGGAGGGTGAGGACGACCCCATCGGCGGGCAGGG
>JBBSNJ010000223.1:0-5735 GCA_038232775.1 Thermomicrobiales bacterium | reverse complement strand
GCGCTGCTTGCTGCGCCCATGGCCCGAAGGGCCACCACGGTGTCCGTGAACGAGACGGTCGAGCTTCGCGCGACGGGCGCAGCAAGCAGCGCCCCTACGACGCGATGGGCGCGTGGGCCGCCCCCCCACGAAGGGGCGCGGCCCCGCGGTCGGTGGCCAACCGCTGATCGCCGATCTCCGACAGCCAACGGCCGAGAGCCGATAGCCCACGGCCGATACCCCAACTTGGAGGTGCGGTGCACCCACGGATGATCCTGGCGATCGTCGGCAAGGACCTGCGGGAGACGATCCGCGACGGGCGAATCCTGCTCGCGATCGTGCTGCCGCTGGTGATCGGCGTCTCCTATAACCTCCTGTTCGACGAGGAGCCGGTCGAGACGACCCCGACCGCCGCCGCCGCCTACGCCGCGTCCGGGCCGACCCGCCTCCCCGATCTGCTGCGGGCCGCGACCGGTGGCGGGGTCGAGCTCGAGCTGACCCCGGCCGCCGACCCGGAGACGGTCCGGCGCCTGGTCGCCGACGATGCGGTCGACCTCGGTTTGGTCCTGCCGCCTGGCTTCGACGCGGCCGTCGCCAACGGCGAAACGCCGCCGCTCGAGGTCCTGACCCCGGCCGCGCCCGATTTCGCCACCGACTTCCTGCGCGCCGCGCTCGACCAGGCGCTGCGGCAACTGGCCGGGCAGCCGCCGCCGGCGACGATCGCGGTCAGCGCGGTGGCGGCGCCGGCGGGCGACGACGGGGGGAGCGGGTTCATCTTCGACCGGGTCGGGTTGGCCCCCTACTTCGTCGTCACCAACGCGATCTTCGTCGTGATCATGGTCGCCCTCTTCGCGGTGCCGGTGATGCTGACCGAGGAGGGGGAGAAGCGGACCCTCGACGCCCTGACCGCCATCGCCTCCTACGCCGACGTGATCGCCGCCAAGGCGGTCGTCGGCCTCGTCTTCGCCGCCGCCGCCGCTTCCCTCCTGCTCGCCCTGACCCGGCTGGCGGTCGCCGACCCGCTCGCCTTCGGCGCCACCTTGCTGCTGCTCGCCGTCTCCCTGATCGGCTTCGGCCTCCTCTTGGGCGGACTATTCCGCAGCGTCACCCAGCTCAACACCTGGTCGAGCCTGATCCTGCTCCCCGTCGTCGCCCCGATCTTCGCCGTCGGCTTCCCGTTGCCCCGCGCGGTCGATCTCCTCCTCTCGGCGTTGCCGACCAGCCAAGCGACCCGGCTCGCGCTCGACGCCCTCGTCGGGGAGCCGCTCTTCGGCGGCGCCTGGCTCGGCGCCGGGGTGATCGCCGCCTGGGGGGCGCTCGCCTACGGACTGCTCTTGTGGCGGCTGGCGCGGCGCGACGGGTGATCCGGAAGGTAGGTGACCGCTTCCGGGGAGAGAGAAACCGACGCGGCAGAGATGACCGCGTTCCCGGCGACGGGCGCGGCGAGCGGTGCCCTTCGCCGGCGGCCCCGCCTGATCGACCGGGCTACGACCGGCTGTCGGTCTCGCCGGCGGCGAGGCGGGCGCGGAGGAAGGCGAGGACGGCGACTTCGTCGGCGGTGAGGTCGGCGCCGCGCTCGGCGAGCTCGACGTCGGCGCGCTGGCGGAGGGTCGCCAGCAGGCTGCCGTCGAGGTAGGCGTCGATGACGGCGGGGTGGACGTAGCTCTTGCGGCAGACGGCGCGCGTGTTGCCGAGGCGGGCGGCGACCTGCTCGATGGCGCGGACGACGTTCTGCTTGAGCGCGGTCTGGGTCTCGCCCGCTTCGAGGTCGCGCAGCGCGTGGGCGGCGAGCACGGTCCCGGCCCAGGTCCGGAAGTCCTTGGCCGTGAACTCCTGGCCGGTGACCTCGCGCAGGTAGTCGTTGACGTCGGCCGAGCCGATGTCGTGCGTCTCGCCGGCCTCGTCGACGTACTGGAAGAGCTCCTGGCCGGGCAGGTCTTGGCTCCGCTTGACGATCCGGGCCAGCCGTGGATCGCGGACATCGATGTGGTGCTCCTTGCCGCTCTTGCCGCGGAAGGCGAAGCGGACGGTGGCGCCGTGGACGTCGACGTGCTCGTCGTGCATCGTCGTCAGGCCGTACGACTCATTGGTGCGGGCGTACTCGTCGTTGCCGACCCGGATCAGGGTCGTCTCGAGCAGGCGGACGACCGTCGCCAGGACCTTCTCCCGCGGCATCCCGTGGCGCCGGAGGTCGGCGTCGACGCGGGCGCGGATGGCGGGCAGCGCCTCGCCGAAGGCGATCAACCGGGTGTACTTGGTCTCGTCCCGGACCTCGCGCCAGCGGGCGTGGTAGCGGTACTGCTTGCGCCCCTTGGCGTCGCGGCCGGTCGCCTGGATGTGGCCGCGGGGATCGGGGCTGATCCAGACGTCGGTGTAGGCAGGGGGGATGCCGAGCGCCTTGATCCGGGTCAGCTCCCGCTTGTCGCGGATCGGCTTGCCGTTGAGACCGAGGAAGCTCCACCCCTTGCCGGCCCGCTTGCGGCGGAGACCGGGCGCGTGGTCGGAGACATAGCGCAGCCCGGCCGCCTTCGCCGCCTCCTCGGGATCGTCGGCGAAGGCGGCCAAGGGGAAGGGCTCGGGGTCGCGCCTGCCGCCCGCCTCGCCGGCGGTCCCGGCCGGAGGACGCGCTCGGGTCGCCGCCCGACCGCCGACCGATCGATCGATCCCCGCCCCTGCGCCCGTCGCCGTCGTCGCCCCCGTCATGCCCCGCTCCCTTGATCGCCGTCCATCGCGCCTCGGGTCAGGGTGCCGCGGTCTGGTCGCCGTCCCCTGGGCCTTGCTCGCTCACGACGGGAGGCAGAGGCAAGACGCTTGCCGTGGCGCGGGTCTGGGGGCGGGCTGCCCCGACGAGCAGGATACCGGCGCTACGGACCGGGGCGGTGCCGCGTCCACGGCCCAGCTCGGCCCGCCGGCGGCCGGCGCGGGGTATCCTCCCTCCTGCGTCCGCTCAGGCGGGGCGATCGACGGCCGGACGTCCGGTCGGGGATCGATCGCGGCCACTGGAGGGCGATCAGCAGGGAGGTGGCGGTGGACGAGGATCCGATCGTCGTCCTGACCACGGCGCCGAACGAGCCGCTGGCCCAGATGTGGGTGGAGGCGCTCCGGGAAGCGGCGATCGTGGCGATGGCGAAACCGCTCGGGCCGGGGATGGGCGCCTGGGGCTCGGTGGCGACCTTCGAGCACGAGCTCTGGGTGCGGCGGTCGCAGCTCGACCAGGCGCGGGAGCTGCTCGCCGAGATCGACGAAGGCGAAGTAGCCGAGTGAGGCGGCTTCGCGACTCCGCAGCGCCGCCCTCACCCCCGCCAAAGGAAGCGATCGCCCGGACGCCCGCCCATCGCCGTCCCGCCGCTGGCCCCTGGCGGGAACGGTTCGCGACTCACGGCTCGGCCGACCCGCCGGGTCGGTCGGGGTGCCATCAGCGGTTGCCGCTCGGGTGGGCGAGTTCGTAGCCGTGGCCGCGGCGCGGGATCTCGACCGCGACCAGGGCGCCGGCCCCGTCGGCGAGGACGCGGACCGAGGCGACCACGCTGCGGTCGTGGGCGTGGTCGCCGCTCCCGTCGCGGAGGGCGAGGTAGAGGGTCTCGCCGGCAGGGTCGAAGCTGGCAACCCCGTCGCCGCCGGCGGCGCGCCAGGGATCGGCCAGCGCCGGGGCGGACGCGACCGGCAGCTCGACCCCGAGCAGGCGACCGCGGGCCCCGATGTCGAGCGTCGCCTCCAGGGGGAGGATGGCCGCCGCCGCCGCCAGCGGGGGGCGCGGCACGAGGCGCAGCGCGTTCCGGTCGCGCAGCAGCTCGATCACCGGGGCATCGTCGGCGCAGCCGGCGGGCGGGACCATCAGGGCGTTCCCGCGCCGTGCCGGAGCCTGGCGCGGAGGGTCCACTCCTCCCCCGCCCGGTCGACGGTCGGCTCGCCATCGAGGCTGAGGCCGATCGGCGGCGGCGTGTCGGCGGCGGCGCCGAGGACGTAGCCCCAGGCGGTGGCGCCGCCGTCGTCGGTCTGGAGCAGACCGTCGAGGCGGACGCGGTCGAGGCCGAGACCGTTGGCGTCGAGTTGGGCCAGGAGGTCGGCCGCGATCTCGGCGAAGAGGCGGGCCAGCCCCGGCCCCTGGCCGCGGATCGGGACCGCGGCGTCGGCGGCGTCGGCCGGGGTCGGCGGGGCGTCGCCGCGGGCGGCGGCGAGCACCCCCTGCAAGCTGGCGAGGAGGAGGGCTTGGGGGTCCGAGCCGGTGGCCGACAGCTCGGTGACGCTGGCTTCCCCGCCGCCTCCGAGTTGGAACGCGTGCTGCGACGCGGTGGTCGCTGGTTCTTCGGTGGTCGCCCCATCGTCTGGACCCATCGGCCACTCCTCCCTCGATGCGGTCGTCGCCGCGTCCCGCGTCGGCCGCGGGTCAACGCCGGCCCCGTCGTCGAGACGATAGCACCGTCCGTTCCGCCGAAGCGGCCGGAGGGGGCGAGGGCGACCGAGGCCGGGATCTGGTACGTGGCTTGCTTGTCGGAGAGAATAGAACCTCGTCCCGCATCGTCTCTGGAGTCGAACGTGGCGCCGCCCGGCGGCGCGCCGAGCGAGGGTGGACGGTGAAGATCGGCGAGGTCGAGGTCGGCAGGACGGCGAAGACGGTCTTCTCCGAGTTCCGGGAGGACGACCTGCAAGGGCTGGCGGCCGAGGTCGCCTATCATCTGCTCTTCTCGATCGTGCCGCTGCTGATCTTCTTGACGGCGCTCTCGGGGTTCATCGGTCGCGGGTACGGCCCGGCGAACGTGATCGGCAACATCACTGGCTGGCTTCAGTCGAACACCAGCCTGCCGCCGGCAACCGTCGACACGGTGCTGGAACCGATCCAGGGGGTCCTCACCGAGCAGGCCGGCGGCTTCCTCTCGGTCGGCGCCGTGCTCGCCCTCTGGAGCGGCAAGAACGCGATCGCGTCCTTGATGAAGGCGCTGAACGTCGCCTTCGACGTCAAGGAGACGCGGGCCTGGTGGAAGAAGACAGCGATCGCGATCGGGCTGACGGTCGCGCTCGGGCTGGCGATCATCGTCTCGGCGGCGGCGTTCGTGGCCGGGTCGGCGATCGGCGACACCGTCTTCGGCTGGCTCGGGGTCGGGTCGACCTGGGCGATGGTATGGGCGCTCCTCCGCTGGCCCCTGATTTTGGCCCTGCTGGTCCTGGCCCTCGCCTTCTTCTATTGGGCGGGGCCGAACATCAGCGCGCCCTTCAAATGGCTCTCCCCAGGCTCGGTCCTGACGGTGCTGCTCTGGGGGTTGGCGAGCTGGGGGCTCGGTTTCTACTTCGCCCGGTTCGCCGGCTACGTCGATGCCTACGGGGCGCTCGGGGGTGTCCTCGCCTTCGTCTTCTGGCTCTACGTGATGAGCCTGATCTTGCTGCTCGGGGGGGAACTCAACTCGGTCCTGGCCCGGCACTACAGCCCCGAGACGCAGGCCCAGGTCGCCGACCCGGAGAAGGCGATCAACGAGGACGGCACCAAACGGCGGGCGGCCGCCGGCAGTGAGCCGGCCCCGAAGTCGGCCGCGGCGGGGCAGCGAACCGTTCACCCGCCGACGGCGCCGCCCATGGCGCCGCTGCCGCCGATGCCGGCCTTCCGCAGCGTGGCCGCGGGGCTTCCCTCGGCCGAGGGCGCGGCGCGGTCGGCGCTGGCGGCCGAAGGCGGGGGCGAGCGGGAGCGGCGGTTCCGCGGCGGGGTCGGGGCGCTTGGCGTCTCGGCGGCGGCGGCGGTGTGGGCGGGGGTGGTCGGGGGGGGG
>JBBSNJ010000222.1:0-5744 GCA_038232775.1 Thermomicrobiales bacterium | reverse complement strand
TGATGCTGGCCCGCGAGCTGGCCGATCGGGTCGAGTTGCCGCTGATGGTTCACATCGGCTCCGGGCCGCCGACCCTCGACGAGGTCGCCGACTACTTGAAGCCAGGGGACATCCTGACCCACTGCTGCACCGGCGGCGACATGCGCCTGCTCGGCCAGGACGGCGTCCCCCACGCCCACATCAAGCGCCTCCAAGAGGCCGGCCTCGTCCTCGACGTCGGCCACGGCACCGGCTCCTTCTCGTTCGAGATCGCCGAGGGGATGCTCGCCCACGGCGTCGTGCCCGACGTCATCTCGAGCGACATCCACCAACTCGCCGTCCAGGGTCCGATGTTCGACCTGCCGACCACGTTGAGCAAGTTCCTGGCGCTGGGCATGTCGTTGCCCGACGTCATCGAGCGCGCCACTGCTCGCCCGGCCGCCGCCATGGGGCGGCCCGACCTCGGCACCATCCGCCCCGGCGCCGCCGCCGACCTTGCGCTCTTTCGGCTCGAAGACGGCGATTTCACCTTCCGCGACGTGGCGATGAGCCCCCGCCGCGGCGGGCAGCGCCTCGTCAACACCCTGACCCTCGTCGCGGGCCAAGCCCTCCCCCGCCTCCCCGAGCGGGCGCTCCAGCCCTGGGCTACGATCCCCGAGCACCAGCGCGTCGAGACCGGCACCGAGACCGGGGAGTGATACGAACATCAGGTGATCACTGCGGGTTCGCCCGGTGCTCCGCGTCCAAGCTCCCCTCGCCCGCCGCGGCGGGCGAGGGGTCGGGGGTGAGGGCGATCGCCGCCACCACCAACACGAAGCCATCACCCGAAGTTCGTATGAGACGACATCTGGTTGCAACGTGCCGCTCCGGCAGATGAAGGCTCCCCTCTCCCGCCGCAGCGGACGAGTGGCCGGAGCTGAGGGCCTCTTTCCGGGAAGCGGCAGCGTTCACCCGGTTTCCAAATCGCCCTTTCGGCTCCACGCAAGGCCGGCCCCCGACATCCTTCCCCCAAACTCGAGCGCGGCGGAGGGGAGCCGGTCCCCGGAACCAACACGCCGCGGTTCAACCTGATTCCAAATTGCCCGCCGCCGTCCCTCCCGTCAGCCGCGCCAGCGACCCACCGCGAGGAACCGCGATCCATCCCTCCACCCGCGCCGCCTCCCGCTCCCCGACCGCCGGCTCCTCGGTCAGTCCGAGCGCCGCCGCCCGCGCCACGAGCGCGGCCACCAGGGCATCCAACGCGTGGTCGCTCCGGCCACAGAGGGACGCCGCTTCATCCGCCAGCGAGAGCCGGGGACAAGCCCGCTGGAGCCCAGCGAGCAAGGCCGCGCGCGCCGCTGCCTCGCGCTTGTAGCCGCGGGAGGCGAACCCCCAGACGTGGAGCGCCACGGCCGGATAGGTCTCGACCACTCTCCCCGTCCCCGAGCAGTCCTCCACCCCGAGCCGGTCGAGCAACCCAGCGCAGCGCAGGGCCACGATCCCGATCAGGTCGGTCGAGACGCTCAGGGGCCACCGCCCCAGCGCCCGCCGCACCGCGAAGTCCGTCTGCCTGAAGCGCAGCTCGTCCCGCCGCGCCGGCGTCCACGGCGCTGTGCGCTGCGATCCGGCGTGATGGGCCGCCACCAGTTCCACGAACGGCGCCGGCCACCCGAAGGGTGCGTCGATCCCGACCCAGTCGACCCCGGCCGCCGCCACCAGCAACCGGGCGTCGTCGACCCCGACCTCGATCCCGACGACCTGCGCTTCCTGGTCGCCCCACTCGACGAGGCAGGACGCGGTCGTCTGCGCCAACGAGGCGAGGTCGATTCCCAGCGTGCGCATCCTTCGCTCCCCCGTCCGGCTGGACCAGACGGTGTGTCGCGGTCGAGCGGTGCCCTCTCCCGCCCCTCCGACGGCCCCGCCGCCACGCCGCCGGCGTCGTGCCCGGCGCAACCGACGCTCGACCCGGCCTCTGGTAGTCTCCATTAATCCCGCGACCGGTCGGGATGGCCAGCGACAACCGCCGCCGCGGACGCGGCCGGGCGCCGGCGCCGAGCAGAACCGCGGAGGCTGATCGTGGGACAACGCTGGATGAGACTGGCGGCGATCGCCGCAACCCTGATCGTGGCGGCGACCGTCGGCGCGGCGGGAACCCTCGGCCGGACAGTTCCGACGCCCGCGACACCGACACCAGCGGACCGGCCCGCCTGGCAGTCGATCGAGCTGACCGATGCTCGCACGGGCGAGACCTTCAGCCTCGGCCAGTTCGAGGGACGCACCGTCTTCGTCGAGCCGATGGCGGTTTGGTGCCCCCCCTGCGGCGAACAGCTCGCCAACGTGCGGGAGGCCCGCGCCCAGCTCGGCCCGGAGGAAGAGTCGTTCGTCTTCGTCGCCTTGAGCTCGGAGCTTGGCCTGTCGAACGACCGGCTCGCCCACTACGCCGACGAGATGGGCTTCGACTGGCGCTTCGCCGTCATGTCGCCCGACCTCCTCGAGGCGTTGGTCGATGAGTTCGGGCGGGCCGTCACCGTTCCCCCGAGCACGTCCCACTTCACGATCCGCCCCGACGGGTCGTCGACCGCCCTCAAGACCGGCATCGAAGGCACCGAGAGCCTCGTCGAAAGCCTGCGGGAGGCCGCCGCGCCACCGCGGTAGCGAAGAGAAGACCCGCATTCAGGCTTCCTCCGGTCACTCGCCGCCCCCTCCTGCCCGGAACAACGCTGCCGCCCCCACCCCATTACGGTCCAATGCCCACCCTTCTCGCGAACGGCCGCTTCCGCTTTCGGGTCGAGATCCTGCCCAACCTCGCCGTTTCACCAAGCACCGCGCCGAGGACGCGCTTCCGCCGCCCCCCGGCTGCCGCCCGGTCCCGGCGCCGGAGGCTGGCCAATCCGGAATCCGGTGGACAGTGGCGGATTGGCGGCAGCGCTTGGCTCCCCTCTCCCGCGCACGGGAGAGGGGCCGGGGGTGAGGGCTTCCTTCCGGACGCCGACGCTCAGTTCGCGGGCGGGTAGATCACCCCGCAGATGATGCGGTCGCCGCTGTTGCCGCCGGGATCGGTCGTCAAGTCGTCGCGGTCGGCGTGGATGATCAAGGCGCTACCGTCCTCGTCCTGGAGCGACGTCGCCCCCTCCGACAGCGTGAAGCGGTCGGTGACGATCGAGTAGGCCGCGGCCCCCTCGTTCGGTCCGACGATGTTGCCGAGATCGCCGGCGTGGCCCCCTTCGCCCGCCGGGGAGGCCGCGATCTCCGGCGTGGCCAGGACATCCGGCTCGTCCGCCACCGGCGAGGACGTGTCGAACGCCTGGACGTCCCGCGCGCCGCCGCTGGCCGGCGTGGCGAGGGCGCCGGTGATCGCCGTCGGTCCGCCGTGGCCGACGTCCGAGGGGTTGAAGTGGTCCCCCGCCGACGAGAATGGCTGTTCCCCGCTTGAGTCGCAGACACCGGTCTCGTGGACGTGAATGCCGTGCTCCCCCGGGGTGAGGTCTTCGACCGAGACGGTCACGGTGACGGCGCCGCTCGGCCCTTCGATCAGGCGCGCCGTGCCGACCTGCACGTTGTCGGTGTCCCGGAGCTGCACCTCGACCGAGAGCGGCCCGGATGCGGTGTCGGGCGTGGCGTCCTGGGCGGCGACGCTCCCCGCGCTCGCTCCCCCGAGCCCCAAGACGACGAGTTGGACGGCCAAGACGGTTGTCGGTACCCGGCCCATCGGTCCCTCCTTGCATCGAACCTCGAACCCCCGTCGGCGAGGGCGGGCGCATCCTACACCTTCGCTTCACATCCCGCCCGCCCCCGGCGACAATGGGCCGCCATCTCCGGACCATCGTCCAAGCGGGACCACCGCGCTCGAGCCGTGATCCGACTCCGCCCCTTCGCGGCTGGTGGGACGCGCCGAAGCCCGGCCGAGCCGCCGGCAGCCGCGCCGAAGATGGCCGCGACCCGCTGCCGTCTCCTTCGCTACGAGACCAGCGCCCCGGCGAGCGCCCGCACTCCCGCCCGGATCTCTGCGTCCGTCAGCGGCGCGTACCCCATCAAGACGCTCGGCCAGCGGGGCGCCGCCGCCGCGTAGCAGGCGCCCGCGCCGTCGAGCAGGACGCCGGCCCGGCTCGCCCGCGCCAGCAGCTCCTCCTCCGAGAAGGGAACATCGAAGGAGACCAACAGGTGCAGCCCGGCCGCCTCCGTCACCGGCTCCCGCCGCGCCACGTGCGGCAGGAATTCCGCCAGCGCGCCGGTCAAGGCCGCCCGGCGGCCCGCATAGAGCCGCCGCATTCGGGCCAGGTGGCGCTCGAAATGCCCCTCCCCGATGAACGCCGCCAGCGCCGCCTGCGTCGCCGTCGGCGAGTGGTGGTCGGCGACCACCTTGGCCGCGACGAAGCGCTCCACCATGTCGCTCGGCAGCACGGCGTAGCCCATCCGCAACGACGGATAGAGCACCTTCGAGAAAGTCCCGAGGTAGACGACCGATCCCGGTCGGCCCTTGCCCGACGAGGCATCATCAAGACCGGCCAAGGCCGGCACCGGTCGCGCCCCGTAGCGGAACTCCGCGTCGTAGTCGTCCTCGACGACGAGCGCCCCCCGCTCCCGTGCCCAAGCCAGCAGCGCGCCTCGCCGCGCCAGCGGCAGCACGCCGCCGGTCGGGTATTGGTGGGAGGGCGTGACGTAGACCAATCGCGCCCCGTCGCCCAGCGTCGTCAGTGAACCGATCCGCAGCCCCTCGCCGTCGACGGGGACGGGCACCAGCCGCGCCCCCGCTGCCTCGAACACGCACCGCCCCGCCGCGTAGCCCGGTTCCTCGATCGCGACCGCGGCCCCCGGATCGAGCCAGAGCCGGGCCAGCAGATCGAGCGACTGCCGCGTGCCGCTGGTGACGACCACCCGCGCCGGATCGGCCGCCAGCCCCCGGGAGCGGGCCAGATAGCCGGCGATCGCCTCCCGCAGCGGCGGGTAGCCGGCGCTCGGACCGTAGTCCCGCGTCGGCGGCGAGGCCGCCCGCGCTTCGGCCATCAGCAGCCGGTTCCAGACCGCGTGCGGAAACGCGTCGAGCGCCGGCATCCCCGAGCGGAAGGCGAAGCGCGGCTCTGTTCCCGCGGCGGGCTGCCGGTCGGCGACCGGCGGCACCAGCCGCGCCCCCCAGGCCGACCACCGGCGCGAGGGCGGCGGACCCTCCATCCCGCCCGCGGCGGCGGTTCGGTTCGCCTCGGCGCTCGCCGTCGCGGCGCCATCGAGCACGAACGTCCCCGAACCGTGCCGGCCCTCCAGATACCCTTCCGCCACCAGCCGGGCGTAGGCGTCCTCGACCGTGAAGCGCGAGACTCCGAGCTGGACCGCCAGCGCCCGGGTCGGCGGCACCCGCGCCCCCGCCCGCAGTCGGCCGTCGCCGACCGCCAGCCGGAGGCGGTCGTAGAGCTGATCCCGCAGCGGCCGCGCGCCGGTCCGATCGAGCTCGATCAGCAGTTCCACCGCCACCTCCTCCGCTCCGGCCGAGAGTGGCCTGGCGCAAACTTGTTCGAGTGGCTATGGCACAAGGCCACTTTCCTCCTATCATAGGAGACTCGGGGGTCGTCCGACGACGCGGTTCCCGACCGCCCGCCGCGGCGGACCAGGGCCGTCGTCCTCGGACAGGAGCCCCCGATGCAAGCCTTCGAGCTTCCCGACCTGTCCGCCGCGCGACTGCGCGGCGGAGAGCGCTACCACGAGTTCTTGCGCGCCCCGTCCCTCAGCGCCGGTCTCTACGTCCTCCCGGCCGGCGCCACCGACACCCAGCCACCCCACCCCGAGGCCGAGGT
>JBBSNJ010000221.1:0-5761 GCA_038232775.1 Thermomicrobiales bacterium | reverse complement strand
GGCTATCCGGCAGCAGGCGGGCGTCGGCGACGGCGACGGCGGCCAAGCGCTGGGGGCGGGGCAGGCGGTCGGGCGCGGCGGCCAGCGCCTCGGCGACGACCGGGTCGATGGTCGCCCGACCGCCGAAGAGCCGGACCAGCATCTGGTCGGTCATCAGCGCGTAGACGCGGGCGTCGTCGCCCGCGTTGCGGCAGGCGATCGACTCGCGGACGGTCGCGGTTTCGGCCTCGGCGACGGCCGACCCGGCCGGCTCACCGGTCGGGGGCGTAGCGGCGGTCGGGAGGGGGAGGGGGAGCGGAGTCGCGGCCGGGGCGCCGGCCGCGGCGGGAAGCAGGAGCGGCGGCAGCCGGGGCGCGATCTGGCAGGCATCGGGACGGGGCAGGTTCGGCGCGGACGCGGGCGTCGCCTGCCGCGCCGCGGCGAGGTCGCCGGGACCGAACGCGAGGGCGGCGGCGAGCACGAGGCCCGCGGCCCCGCACGGCCAGCGCGGGCGCCGCTCGGTGCTGCCATGGGTTTCTCCGAAGAACGTCACGGCGTCTCCCCTCGCTCGGGTGCCTGCGGTACGATTCCGGCCGGGTCGCGACCGGTCACCGCGACGGAGTGAGGGGGAGTCGAGCGACCGCGGCAAGGGGCGCCGCCCCGCCGGCGGGGCGCTTTCGCTCTCGGTCGAGCGGCGGGGGCCAGCGGTCGCCGGGACCGCGCGGGGGTGCATCGGCGAGCCGCGGCGACGAACCGGGCCGAAGCCGGCTGGGGCGGCGGGGCAGGCTCGCGGGCGGCGAGATGCAACGAAAGGCCCTGCGCTGTCGGTCAGCCGCTGGTGAGGCGGGTGCGGGGCCACGCGGCGACAGCTCGGCGGTGGTCCCGATATGATCGGCGGGGAGCGGGCCGGTCCATCGCTCGCCCCGATGCCGCGGGGCTTGAGCCGGATCGGGGCGGCGCGTTTCTCCCCCCGAGTGGAATGCGTCTGGATTGGGGGCTCGGGCTTGCCGGCAAAGTCCGCGGGCGTTGTCCCCTCCGTCATGCCACATGCGCCCCGGCCGCGATCGATTCCACGACGGGCGCGGGGGAACGCCGTGCGGCAGGCCACGGGGCTGGGGACCGCGGAGCACGACCGCCGCTGATCGGGGGAGGGCGCGGATGGAGACCGGGACGACGGACGGCACGATCCTCCGGGCGACCGGCCTCGGCCGCTCGTTCCGCGGCTTGGAGGCGCTCGCCGACTACGATCTCGACCTCCGGCAGGGCGAAATCCTGGGCGTGATCGGGCCGAACGGCGCCGGCAAGACGACCCTCTTCAACGTCCTGACCGGCTTCCTGCCGCCGACCGCGGGCCGGATCGAGTTCCGCGACCGCTCGCTCGCGGGGCTGCCGCCCGACCGCGTGACCCGGCTCGGGATCGCCCGTACGTTCCAGAACATCCGCCTCTTCGCCCGGATGTCGGTGCTCGACAACGTCAAGACGGCCCAGGGGCTGCGGCGGCGCGCCGGTTTCTGGGAAACACTGGCGACCGCGCCCTCCTTCCGGCGCAAGGAGCGGTCGCTCGAGGAGCGGGCATTGGCCCACCTCGCCAGCCTCGGCCTGGCCGACTACCACGATGCCTACGCCACCTCCCTCCCCTACGGTCTGCAACGCAAGCTCGAGATCGCGCGGGCGCTGGCGACCGAGCCGGCGGTGCTCCTCCTCGACGAGCCGGCGGCCGGCATGAATGAGGCGGAGACGGCCGAGCTGACCGGCTTCATCCGCCAGATCCACGGCCGCTTCGGTCTGACGGTCGTCGTCGTCGAGCACGACATGTCCTTGATCATGCCCCTCTGCGACCGGATCCAGGTCCTCAACTACGGCCGCGTCATCGCCGAAGGTCCGCCGGCGGCGGTCCGGGCCGATCCCCAGGTGATCGAGGCGTACCTCGGGACGGACGCGTAGACAGACGCCAGACGCCAGACGGCAGACGCCAGACGCCAGACGCCAGACGGAAGTTGGTGCGAGCAGGGGGGACGCATGGGCAGAGGGAACGAGCGGCCGGTCCTCGACGAAACGTCATCACCGGTGCCCACCGACTGGCAACCGGCATCTGGCAACTGGCAACTGGCAACTGCCGTCTGCCCTCTGCCGTCTGCCGTCTGCCCTCTGCCGTCTCCGTCGTGCTGAGTCTGAGCGACGTGCGGGTCGCCTACGGGGCGATCCAGGCCGTTCAGGGGATCTCGCTCGATGTCGGGGAGCGGGAGCTGGTCGCCTTGATCGGGGCCAACGGCGCCGGCAAGACGACGACGCTGCGGACGATCTCCGGGCTGTTCCGGCCCCGGTCGGGGACGATCAGCTACGAGGGGCAGGACCTGACCACCCTGCCGCCGCACGCGATCGTCGGTCTCGGTATCGCCCAGGCGCCGGAGGGACGGCAGATCTTCGGTTCCCTCTCGGTCCGCGAGAACCTGGATCTCGGGGCGATCCGCCGCCGAGACAAGGACCGGGCGGCGCTGGGGGCCGACCTGGAGCGGGTCTTCGACCTCTTCCCGGTGTTGAAGGAGCGGCTGGGCCAGGCGGGGGGCACCCTCTCCGGCGGCGAGCAGCAGATGCTGGCGATCGGGCGGGCGCTGATGGCCCGGCCCCGGCTGCTGCTGCTCGATGAGCCGTCGCTCGGGCTGGCGCCGCTGATGGTGGGCCGCATCTTCGAGGTGATCGCCCGGCTCAAAGCCGAGGGGACGACGATCCTCTTGGTCGAGCAGAACGCCCGCACGGCGCTCGAGATCGCCGACCGCGCCTACGTGCTGGAGACGGGTCGGATCACCCTCAGCGGCCCCGCCCAGGAGCTGGCGGCCAATCCGGCGGTGGAACGGGCGTACCTCGGTGGGTAGCGGGTGACGGGCGATGAATCCGAAGAAGATCCTGGCAAAGGCCCGGAACAACCCGAGCGACATCCGATTCTCGGAGTTCGTTGCGCTCGCGGAAGCGTTGGGCTACGGGCTCGCTCGCGTCCGCGGCAGTCATCGCATCTACGCTCACCCGGCGATCCCGGAACATCTCAACCTCCAATCGGGTCGCGGGGGAAAGGCAAAGGACTACCAGGTGCGTAAACTCTTGAAGGACATCGACGAGTTCGGTCTTCGGTTGGAGGACTAACGATGGAAGACAACTACCCGATCGTCGTCTTCTGGTGGGAGCCGGACCAGGAGTGGGTCGCCGATGTTCCCGATCTCCGCGGCTGCTCCGCGTCGGGGAAGACCCCGGAGGAAGCGGTGCGGGAGGTGATGATCGCCCGCGAGCTCTGGCTCGAGGTGGCCATCGAGCGTGGCACCCCCCTCCCCGATCCCCGCGATTCAAGGTTCTGGCCCGACCTCGCCCGCGAGGCAACGCGCGAGAAGGCCACGGCATGATCGAGCACCGCGGACGGCGACGGCGACCGACCGGCGTTGGCCGGTGAACCCCTCCGAGTTCGGGCAGCAGCTCGTCAACGCGCTCAGCCTGGGGAGCATCTACGCCCTGGTCGCCGTCGGCCTGGCGATGGTCTTCGGCATCCTGCGTCTGATCAACTTCGCCCACGGCGAGGTGCTGATGCTCGGCGCCTTCGCCGCCTACTACGCCGCCGCCGTCGCGCTCCCCTTCTGGCTGGTCGCCCCCCTGGCGGTGCTGACCACCGTCGTCGTCGGCGTCGTCATGGAGCGGGTCGCCTACCGGCCGCTGCGGGGCGCGCCCGACGTGGCGCTGCTGCTGACCTCGCTCGGGGTCTCGATCGCGCTCCAGAACCTGGCCCTGCTGCTGTTCGGCGCCCAGCCGAAGCGCTTCCCAACGCCGGCGGCGATGAGCGGCCAGATCGCTCTCGGCGGCGGCGTCCGGATCAGCACCGTCAACCTGGTGACCGTCGGCACCGCGCTGGCGCTGATGGTCGGGCTGACCCTGTTCGTGACCCGGACCCCCCTCGGCCTCTCGATGCGGGCCACGGCCGAGAACGCGCTGGCGGCCCAGTTGATGGGAATCAACGTCACGACCGTGGTCGTCACCGCCTTCGTCATCGGTTCCGGGCTGGCCGGGGTGGCCGGGCTCCTGTGGGGGGCGCGGGTCGGCCGGATTGAGCCGCTGATGGGGTTCATCCCGGTCCTCAAGGCGTTCGTCGCGACCGTCATCGGCGGCTTCGGCTCGATCCCCGGCGCGGTGCTCGGCGCCTACCTGCTCGGCTTCGCCGAGATCTTCCTCGTCGCCCTCCTCCCCGGCGACCTCACCAGCTACCGCGACGCCTTCATCTTCGGCGGTCTGATCCTGATCCTGCTCCTGCGGCCGCGGGGCATCCTCGGCTCGACCGAACCGGAGAAGATCTGATGGGGCCGAAGCCGCCAGCCGCGGGTTCGGAGCAGCCGGCCCCCACCTCCCCAACCTGGGGGGAACCGAGGGGAACGCCGGCCGCAACGCCCCGGGAGAACGAAGGCGCGCCCCCCGACCGGGAGCGGCAGCGGACGTCCGCCGGAGGGATCGCCGTCGTCGTCGGTCTGGTGCTGCTCGGCGCGTTCCTGGCGCTGGCGGAAGGATCGTTCAACGCCTATCGGCTGCAACTGGTGACGCTGGTCGCGATCAACGCCGTGATCGCGGTCGGGCTGACCGTCTCCAGCGGCTTCACCGGGGTCTTCTCCCTCGGCCAGATCGGCTTCCTGGCGATCGGCGCCTACGTCGGCGCGCTGCTGACGCTGCCGCCGCAGTGGAAGGGGGAGATGTTCCTGCCGGGGCTGCCGGCCTGGCTGGCCGGGCTCGACCTGGCAGGCTGGCCGCCGCAGGCGGCGCTCCTGCTCGCCTGCCTGGTCGGGGGCGGGATCGCCGCCCTCGTCGCCGCCGTCGTCGGCGCGCCGCTGATGCGCCTCTCCGGCCACTACGTCGCCGTGGCGACGATGGGGTTCTTGATCATCGTCAACTCGGTCGCCGTCAACTGGGACACCGTCACCCGCGGCGCCCGCGGCCTGAGCGCGATCCCGACCCTGACCAACGCCTGGGTCGCCTACGCCTGGGCCGTGCTCGCCGTCTACGTCGCCTGGCGGCTGCGCGTCTCCCCCTTCGGCCGGGCGATGATCGCCTCCCGCGAGAACCTGATCGCGGCCCGCGCGATCGGGGTCGACGTGCTGCGGACGCGGCTGCTGGCGTTCGTCGTCGGCGCCTTCTTCACTGGGGTCGCCGGCTCCCTCCTGGCCCACCAAATCGGGACCGTGGCGCCGAGCGCCTTCTACTTCGCCACGACCTTCAACGTGATCATCATGGTCGTCCTCGGCGGGATGGGGAGCATCACCGGCGCCGTCGTCGGGGCCGCGATCCTGACCCTGGCGCCCGAGTACTTGCGCGACGTCGAGGACGGCATGGACCTCGGCGTCCTCTCGTTCCCCGCCCTCTTCGGCCTCTCCCAGATCATCCTCGCCGTCGGCTTCATCCTGGTCATGATCTTCCGGCCGCAGGGTCTGTTCGGGGACCGGGAGCTCGGTCTCGGCCTCCTCTCGCGGCGGGGCCGCGGGCGGCGAACGCCGGAGGCGCGGGAGGACATCACCCCCGAGCTGGCCCCCGGCTTGGGCGAGATGCCCGAGGACGGGGCGGGCGGAGCGCGGTAGGATGGCCGTCGCCCGCGGGGACGGTGGCCGTCCCCGCCCACCTCCACCCGCGGCGCGAGCCGAGACGGCAGCGGCGCCCGGCGCCGGGCACCATCCACCCATCACGAGGAGGCACGAAGGTGACGAGGAACGCTGACGAGGCGGGCACGACGCCCGCCATGCAGGACGTGATCGAGGCGGCGACG
>JBBSNJ010000220.1:0-5762 GCA_038232775.1 Thermomicrobiales bacterium | reverse complement strand
GAGCAGGCGCATGGTGGCCGGGACGAGCAGGGCGCGGACGATGGTGGCGTCGATGGCGACGGCCAAGGCGATGCCGAGCCCGAGGGCCTTGATCAGGACCACGTCGGCGGTGACGAAGGAGGCAGTGACGACGACGACGATGAGGGCGGCCGAGGTGATGATCCGCCCGGAGCGCTGGAGACCAGCGGCGACGGCGGCGGCGTTGTCGTGGCCGCGGTCCCACTCCTCGCGGACGCGGGTGAGCAAGAAGACTTCGTAGTCCATGCTGAGGCCGAACAGGACGCAGAACATGATGACGGGGAGGGACGCCTCGACGAAACCGAGGGGGGTGAAGCCGAGGAAGCGGCTGAGGTGCCCCTCCTGGAAAATCCAAACCAGCGCGCCGTAGGAGGCGAGAATCGAGAGCGCGTTCATCAGGATCGCCTTGATCGGGAGGAGCACGGAGCGGAACAGGACGAACAGGACGAGGTAGGTCGCGGCGACGATCAGGGCGATGACGCGCGGGAAGTCGGCGTACATTAGATCGACCACGTCGACGATCTCGGCGGTGCCGCCGTCGATCAGGAGCGTGAAGTCGCCCCCGACCGCGGTTTGGCGGAGATCGCGCAGGAGGTCCTTGTTGCGCTCGTCGTTGGGCAGGTAGCGCGTGTAGGCGAGGATCGCCGCCACATCGTCGTTGGCGAGCCGACCGAGCCCCGTCTCGAGACCGAGCCCGGAGAGGCGGCGGCCGACGCCGACGAGGCCGACCGCTTGGTCGCGGGAGAGGGTCGGCGAGGCGGGGATGATGCTCTGGACGCGGGCGACGCGAGGGTCGTCGGCGAGACGGCGGGTGAGATCGTAGAGGGAACCGAGATTTTCGGGGGCGAAGACTGAGGTCGGGGACTCGAGGACGAGGACGAAGGGTGAGATCTCGCCGGCGCCGTACTCGTCGACCAGGATGTCGAAGCCGCGGCGGGAGGGAAGGTCTGTGGGGAGGATGGTGGCGTCGGGGGAGGAGATGTTGGCGCGGAGGAAGGGAGTGCCGAGCAGGACGAGGAGGGAGAGGGTGGGAATCAGGACAGCCCACGGTCGGGCCATCACCCGGCGGGCGAGTCCAGCCCAGAAGCCGTCGGTCGCTGTTCTGGGTGCCGGCGAACGCCCCCGACGACGCGGCGTCCAGCGGACCGCGAACCGGTCGATGCGGTCGCCGACGAGGGCGAGGAGGGCGGGAAGCAGCGTCAGGCCGGCGAGGACCGAGGCAAGGACGACGATGACGCCGGCGATCCCGACCGAGCGGAGGAACATGAAGGGAAAGAGGGTGAGACCCAACAAACCGATTAGGACAGTCAAACCGGAGGCGAAGATGGCCCGGCCGGCGGTGGCGACGGTTGCTTCGACGGCGGCGGGGACATCGCCTGGGTGGCGCCCGACTTCCTCGCGGAAGCGACTGGTGACGAAGAGGGAGTAGTCGACGGCGAGGCCGAGGCCGAGCATCGTGGCGAGGTTGAGGACGAAGATCGAGAGATCGGTCGCCTGTGCGGTCCAGTAGAGGGCGAGGAGGATGGCGGCGACGCCGGCGCCGCCGACGACGAGGGGGATGGCGGCGGCGACGACGGAGCCGAAGGCGAGTAGGAGCGCGACCAGGGCGACGGGGAAGGCGATCAGCTCGGCGCGGCGGAGATCTCCCTGACTGACGCGCTCGATGTCCTCGTAGACGGCCGGGGCGCCAGCGACGAGGAGATCGAGGTCGGGGGGTGGATTAAGGGCGGCCTTGAACGCGGGGACCAAGCGTTGTGCATCCTCGGGCGGGAGGTCCAAGCCGACGAGGGCGTAGGCAGTCTCGCCGCCGGGGGAGATCAGATTGGGGTCGTCGGTGGGGAGGATGACGTCGGTGACGTTCGGGAGGCGAGGGACGCGGGCGAGGGTACGCTCGACCTGGGCGGCGAAGGCGGGGTCGGTGGCGCTGAGGCGGTCGGAGCGGAAGATGACGACCATCGTCGAGGGGGCGAAGCCGAGTTCTTGCTCGAGCACGACGCGGGCCTTCGCGGCCTCGGTTTCGGGGGAGGAGAAGCCGCCGACCTGGAGCGGCTCGGCGACCCGCCGCAGGTACGGGGCGGCGGCGACGAGGACGAGGATCCAGGCGGCGACGACGGGCCAGCGATGGCGGGCGGCAAAGCGGCCGAGGGAGGCGAACAACAGCGGCGTCCTTGGGGAACGAGTCGGGCAGCGTCGGTCCGGGGCAGTCGGCAGGAACTCTCTCGGCGAGAACCCCAAGCACCGGCGACCGGTGCCGCGAGGCGGACGGACGAACAGGTGCTGGGGCTCGGCGGCGGAGCGTCCAGGGCGCTGCCCGAATAATGCCCGCCCGTCGCCTCCCCGCACGGTACCGAGGCTACCGGCCCCCGATCACACCGGGTGCGAGGCGCGAACGGGCCACGGCGGCACGGCGGCCAGGTCCGCGCCTATCGCATCCCTCCGTTGAGGCAACGGTCGTCGCCTCCGGCGGGACGGACTCGACCGGTCTCCAGTTCGGTCGGGAGACCGACGCCGTACGTTTCCCGCCGCACCAACGGGAATCGGCGGCGCCGCGCTCTAAAGTTTCCTGGGCTCTCACGACGGCTCGGGTCGCGGTTGGGGTCGCGCCAAGCGGGCAACCATGGACGGACGGAGGCTCTCTGCTGCCGGCCAAGATTGAACTCGGCATGGTGGCGGCACGGAACCGAGGTTAGCCGGGTGCTGGCGCGGCCGGTTCCAGACCGGCGAAGGAGCCATCGGCCAAGCGGTTGACGCGGCGGACTTCGACGACCGCGGCCGTCTCCAAGGGGCCGAAGATGTGGGGGTAGATGCGCTCGGGGTCTTCGTACTCGACGGGCGCGGCGACGCGGATCAAGTCGATCTCGAGCGCGACGTAGGGACGGGAGTCGGCCTGGTAGAAGAGGTTGGCGACCTGGAGGAGATTGACCTCGCCGTTGGTGCAGTGGATGAAGCCATCGGTCGCGAACGCTTCCGGCAGATAGCGCGGCCCTTGGGATTGGACGGCCCAGACCGGTTCGGGAGCGAGATGGTAGGTGTTGCCGCCGGAACGGGTGGCGACGGTCGGGTCGCTCATCAGCCGCCGCCGCGCTCGGCGTGGGGGCTGGAGACGGGGGTATCCATCGCCTGTACCTCCTCGGTCGAGCTGCCGGCCGGGTCGTTGGCGATGGGGGCCATCGGTTTGCCCGGCACCGCCGTGGACGAGTGGTGGGCGACTTGGGAGCCGTCGCTCGTGCCGCCCGGGCCCCCGGCGACCTCGGGGGCGGGGACGCTGGCAGGGTCGGCAGTCCCGGCTCCTTCGAGGCCGACGATCCCCTCGCTACCGGTCGCTTTCCCGGCGTCGTGGATGGCGGTGACTTCGTCGCTCTCGCTCGCTCGATCCATGAGCTGTGCCTCCAGTTTGGTTGGTCGGGTCCGCCGGGGATCGCGGTGCACGAGGCGTGCCAGGTCGGGGACCTCCCACCGCGATGCCGCTGGCTCGCCGCCGACCTTTCGGTCGAGGGCGTGGCGGAACGACGGCCCCCCTTCCCGATACCGGGGAAGCAATTCTCCGGGGAGGCCGCGAAGGCCGCTCGGGGACGACGCGTTGACGTGCCGGGGGGGGCCTCCTATCATCGCAGCGGGAGTCGCGTCGCCGGGCGCTCGGTCGGGACGGCCGGAGACGCGAATGATCGAGGAGCGCGCGTGCACGATCGGGACGAGATCCGCTTGACGAGCCTCGCCGGGAGCGCCGGCTGAGCGTCGAAGTTGGGCCCGGCGGCCCTGGCGCAGGTGCTGCGTCCCTTGATGCTCCGTTCCCACCCGGACCTCTTGGTCGGGCTCCAAACCAGCGACGACGCGGCCGTCTATCGCCTCTCCCCGGAGCTGGCGATCATCCAGACGGTCGATTTCTTCACGCCCATCGTCGACGACCCCGAAACGTTCGGGGCGATCGCCGCGGCGAACTCCATGAGCGACGTCTACGCGATGGGGGGCGAGGTCTTGCTGGCGCTGAACGTGGCGGCCTTCCCGGCGTCGATGCCGGCCGCGACGATCTCGGCGATCCTGGAGGGCGGGGCGGCCAAGGTCGCGGAGGCGGGAGGGGTGGTCGCCGGCGGCCACACGGTGATCGACGACGAGCCGAAGTACGGGTTGAGCGTGACCGGGACGATCGACCCGCACCGCATCTTGACCAAGGCGGGCGCGCGGGCCGGGGATCGCCTCTTCCTGTCGAAGCCAATCGGGACCGGCGTCGTTACGACGGCGCTGAAGCGGGGCGCGGCGGCGGCGGAGGACGTCGAGGCGGCAGTGGCGGCGATGCTGACCTTGAACCGGGGGGCTTCGACGACCGCGCGGGGGGTCGGTGGCATTCACGCCTGCACCGACGTGACCGGCTTCGGCTTGCTCGGGCATGCGGCCGAAGTCTCGGCCAAGAGCGGAGTCGGGTTGAGGCTGCGGGCGGGCGCGGTGCCGACCCTGCCGGGGGCGATTCGGTACGCGACCGAAGGGCATTTGGCGGGCGGTCTCGGGCGCAATCGGGAGCACTTCACCGCCCACGCTGGTGGGGTCCGGATTGCAGCGTCCGTGCCGGAGGCGGTGGCCGCCCTCCTCTGGGATCCGCAGACCTCGGGCGGGCTCCTGATGGCGGTGGCGCCCGGTCAAGGGGCGGTGTTGGCGGAAGCTTTCGCGGCGGCTTCCCTGCCGCTCTGGGAGATCGGCGAGGTGAGCCAAGGATCGGGGATCGACGTCGTGTCGTAGCAGTCGGCTCGCGGCCCAGCCGAGCCGCCGCGGGCGCGGCCGAACCGGGCGGGAGTGGCCTCGGTCCACCGCCGAAGGCCGTCGCGGCGGTGGGCTTAGAGGAACCACGGCGGAGGGCTGGGTCCGGAGAAGGAGCGGTCGACGCGGCCGGGCGAGGAGGGGCGGTGGTCGCGATCGGGGTGCTGGTGAACCCGCGGGCGGGCAGCGGACGAGGGCGCCGTTTGGTGCCGAAGTTGGCCGAGGTGCTCCGCAAGGTTGGTGAGCCAGCCCGGATTCAGGTGACGACGGCGCCGCGGGAGGAGTTCGTGCTGGCCCGAGACTTAGCGGACGCCGGGGCGCGGCTGGTGGTAGCGGTCGGCGGGGACGGGACCTGCAACGAGGTGGCCAACGGGTTGCTGGCGGTGGAAGGAACGACGGCGGCACTCGGCGTCGTCGCGGCGGGGAAGGGAGTCGACCTGGCGACCGCGCTCGGGGTACCCCGCGATCCGGCGGCGGCGTTGCTGGCCGCCTGCACCAGTGAACCGCGCACCATCGACGTCGGGGAGGTGTTCTCGGCCACGGGCCGCCGGCGCTTCGTCATCAACGCCGGAGGGATCGGCATCGACGCCGCGGTAGCGGAGCGGGGGACACGATCGCGGCTCCCCGGCTGGCGGCTGCCCTACCTGGCGGCGCTGGCGGCGGTTTGGCGCGGCTTCGAGCCCTTCGTGGCGACCGTGGAGACCGAACGCGAGCGCGTCGAAGGACGCGTGCTCTCGGTGGTGCTCGGGAACGGACCGACGTTCGGCGGCGGCTTCGCGATCCTCCCCGGCGCCCAGCTCGACGATGGTCTCCTCGACCTCGCCGTGATCGGCGACGTCTCGGCCGGGGAGGTGCTGAGGCATCTGCCGCGCCTCGCGGCGGGCGATCACCTGCGGCACCCCCGGGTGCGGCGCATCGTGGCCCCCGCCTTCCGGATCACGGTTCGCGGCGGTCGCCAGGTGTCGATGCAGCTCGACGGCGAAGTGACGGCGGTG
>JBBSNJ010000219.1:0-5765 GCA_038232775.1 Thermomicrobiales bacterium | reverse complement strand
GAATCCGAGTGAATCGCGGGCGTTCCCCCGGCGGGCCGCCACCAAGCTCCCCCTTGCCCCTGTCCCGCGCACCGGGAGCGGGGGTGGGGGGGAGGGCCGGCCGCCGCCGCGGGAACGCGACGTATTCTCCCGGACTCCATTTCAGGCCGAAGCCAGTCGGAACGTCGGTCGCTGCCGCCGCGGCCCGACCCTACCCTGCTCACCGTCTCCGCCTGCGCTCCCGCGCGCCGAGCGGGCGCCGCCAGGTGAGGGCCAAATCCCGGGTCACACCGACCCACACCCCGGCTCCCCGCCGGCGCCCCGCTGGTCGCGCCTCCGCCCCCCGGTGCCGGTGATCCGCTCCACGCCGAGAGCCATCGGCCGGGCGAGGGCGAAGGCGACGGCGCGGCCGCGCGGCGGCACCGCCCGGCTCTCGGTCTCGACCCACACTTCCGGCACCTCCGAAGCGTGGACGAAGAGCCGCTCGGCCGGCAGATCGCTCGGCTCCGGCGGACCGGCCGCCAGCCTGGCGGCCGTCAAGTAAACCCGGAGCGTCATCCCCGCACCTCCCCCGCTGCCCTGATTCTCCCCGCCGCCCGCGCCGCCGTCCAGCGCCCGGCGCCACCCGGCCGGCAACGCGCTCTGGACCCGACGCCCAAACGCCGCACCGCGCCCGCTCCGCACGGCCCCGCTCCTGCCAACGCCTGCGGCGGTCCGCCATCCCGCGTGCATCCGGGCATCCGGCGGTGCGAGCCGGCCCCTCCCCTCCCCCGACCAGCACTGAACGCCGGAGCGCCGGCGTGCCTCAGCCGGAGTCCCCTTGCACCGTGGCACTCTGGCAGCTAGGCGCGGCTCCCCTCGCCTGCCGCAGCGGGGGAGGGGTCGGGGGTGAGGGCAGCTCTCCGGCACACGCCATTGATCACCCGGATCCCATATCAGCCGCCAGCCGGGTGGCCCGAGGCGACCGGGGGCCGCGCGACGCCGCGCGCTTCGAGCCACGGAATGACCGCCTCCAGATCGGGCAGCTCGGCGTCGACCGCGACCGGCGAAGTCAGGCCGCGAGTCGCGTCGTTCGGCACCCAGAGGCAGCGCATGCCGCCGGCCGCCGCCGCCGCCAGCCCGGCCGGCGCGTCCTCGAGCACGACGCAGGCGGCCGCCGGCAAGCCGAGACGCTCGGCGCAGAGGAGAAAAATGTCCGGCTCCGGCTTGCCGCGCTCGACCTCCTCCCCCGTCGCCTCGGCGTCGAAGAGACCGGCCAGCGCCGTCTCCGCCAGCGAGAGGTCGGCGTGGCGGCGGAGACTGGAGGTGGCGAGGCCCAGCTTCAGCCCCGCCTCGCGGCCGAAGGCGATCAGGGCGGCCGCCCCCGGCATCGGCCGCAGGTTCCCCCGCAGCCCGGCCAGGCGCAGCTCGTCCCAGGTCGCCAGCAGCTCCGGCAGCGGGGCGTTCAGACCATAGCTCTCGGCCAGCACGGCCACCGCGTCGGGCATCCGCCGCCCGAGCAGGCTCCCCATCGTCTCGGGCCGCAGCGGGTGCCCGTGCGCTTCGAGGAAGCGGACCAGGGCCAGCTCCACCAGCGGCTCGCTGTCGACCAGCAAGCCGTCCATGTCGAAGATCAACCCCCGGATCGGCGCCGTCGCTCCCGCCGCTCCGTCCTCAGCCCCGTCCATCGCTTTCCCCCTCCCCCGCCGCCCCCGAGACCGTCAACGCCCGCGCCAGGTTCTCGACCAGCAAGCGCCGCACCGCCAGCGCCGCCACTCCGGCCTCCATCAGTCGCAACGGGAACCGCTCGACCACCGCCGTCAGGAGCGGCGCCCCGCCGACCGTCGGCGCGATCGCGGAGCCGTCGACCCCGAGCAGCAGGCGTTCGCCGAACCCGTCCCACGCCAGCGACGCGATCCGGTCCGCCCACCCGTCCCGGCCGCGACCCACCGCCGCCGCCGCGTCGACCCCGACCACGCCGCACGCCCCGGTCGCCAGCACCGCCTCCAGCTCCCCCTCCCGCCAGCCCCCCGCCGGCCCGAGCACGACGATCCGCCCCGGTTCGACCCCCTCCGCCGCCAACCCGGCGACGGCCGAGACCGCCCCCTCCCCTCCCCCGTGGAGGAGGATCGGCAAGCCCGACCGGCGATGAGCCGCGGCGCCGACCGCGAACGCCGCCTCCCACCCCGCACCCACCCCCTCGGCGCGCCTGTTTATGTCTAGCAGGAGGAGGCCCGCGTCCTCCACGCCGCCGCCCTCCTCTCGGGGCGGAGCGTCGGCCGCGGCCCCCTCGCTTCCGAAGAAGGCCGGCACCCCGGCGGCCGCCACGAGATGGATCGGGGCGCGGCCGGCGATCCGGGCCAGCGACGCGTGATCGTGCCGCTCCGTCGCCGCGACGACCAAGGCCCGCCCCCCGACAGCGAAGAAATCCTCGAGCGCCGGGAGGACCGCGCCTCCGCCCGCGCCCGTCGCCCCCTCCGAGACAAGGCCGCGGACGACGAGTCCGACGCCGAGGGCCGCCGGCTCGATCGGGCCGAGGAGGGTCCGCACGTGGGGCCGGCGCCGGTCGAACACCTCGGCCGCCTCTTCGGCCGCCAGGCGCGCGTCGAGATCGTCGTCCGGCCCGGCGCCGACCCAGCCGGAGTCGGCAGGATCGTGGTGCTCCCTCATCGCTCCCCGTCGCCCCTCGATGGCCTGGCCCCGCCGTCGCCCCGCCGTCGCCCCGCGGTCAGGCCCCCATTCTGCACCATCCGCCACCCCCTGAACGGGCGCGCTCCATTCGCGGCCTCCGGTCGCCCTCCCGCGGTGCCGGCGATCGTGCCGGTCGCGGCACCCTCGGGAGCGAACCCCCGAGCGCCGATCAGGCACGCAACCCCCTCCCTCTGGGCTCCGGCACGTGCGCCGGAGGAAACGGGACAACCAGCAGTACCCCTCCGACCCGCCCCGGCAGCGGCTGGTCAAACCATCGCTCGGGCGCGAAGATGCCAGCAGGCGATCGCGCGGACACGAGCGGGAGGAGGGGCCGATGGCGGCGGGATGGCGGGCGCACCCCTGGGTCGAAGCCCACCGGGGACGGGTCGGCTTCGGACTGCAAGCCGTCCCCCGGCCGGAGGATCCGGAGCCGGCGGCGCGGTTGCTCGCGGCCGGGGTGCTGGCGGACGAGCTCGGGCTCGACGCCTTCTTCGTCGGCGACCACCCCGCCTACGCCCCCGAGCCGTGGCTCCACCTCGCGGCGCTGGCCGGGCGGACCGAGCGGGTCCGCCTCGGCTCGGTCGTCCTCTGCGCCGGCTACCGACCGCCGGTCCTCACCGCCCGCCTCGCCGCCGACCTCGACAACCTGTCGGGCGGCCGCCTGATCCTCGGCCTCGGCATCGGCTGGAACGCCGCCGAGTTCGCCCAGCTCGGCCTGCCCTTTCCGCCCGTCCCCGAGCGGCAGGCGGCGCTGGCCGAGGCGGTCGCGATCATCCGCGGTGTCTGGGGAGCGGAACCGTTCGCCTTCCGCGGCCGCCACCACGCGACCGAGAACGAGCGGATCCTGCCGCCCCCGGCCCAGCCGGGCGGGCCACCTCTCCTGCTGGCCGGTGCCGGGGAGCGGGCGCTGCGGCTCGTCGCCGAGCACGCCGACGCCTCCAACTTCGGCCCCGGCCACGCAACCGGCCTCGCCCGCACCGCCGACGACGTCCGCGCCAAGCTGACCACCCTCGACCACCACTGCCGGGCGATCGATCGGCCGCCGGAGACGCTGCTGCGGACCCACTTCACGACCTGGCTGATGCTGGCCCCGACCGAGCGCCAAGCCCGCGCCAAGCTCGACCGCTGGTACCCGCAAGGCGTCAACGAGGAACAGCGCTTCAGCCGCGTGGCGACCACGCCGGCGGGCGCGGTCGCCTACTACCAAGCCCTGGCCGACGCCGGGATGGAGTACTTCGTCGTCCAGACGCTCGACGCCGGCGACGAGGAGACGATCCGCCTCCTCGCCACCGAGGTCGCGCCGAACGTCCATCCGCCTGCGGCGTAGGCGGACTTCTCACACCGCATCCGGATGAATCGCTACGCTTTTGAATGCTGGGACCGGCTCCCCGCTCCCGCGCAGGGGACAGGGGCAAGGGGCCGGAGGTGCGGGCATCTCTCCGGCAATCGCAACTGATACGAAATTCAGTTGAATTGTTCCGCATTCGGGAGCGGGTCAAGCTCCCCTCTCCCGCACACGGGACAGGGGCAAGAGGCTGGGGGTGAGGGCTTCACTCCGGGAAACGAAAGTCATCACCCGAGATTTGTATGATCACCTGAATTCCGTATCACGGCCTCCGGGTGCCCACTCTGTGTCCGACCTCCGCTCTGCCGCGCAGCCGGAGAGGAGGCTGCCCGCGAAATGGCGGTCGCCGCCGGCATCGGGGTGAAAGCTCCTCCCGACCTACGGCCGGTGCACGATCGTCCCCGGCGGCAGGGCGGCCAGGAAGCGCGACAGCTCCCGCCGCCGCCCCTCCCGCTCCCGCGTCCAGAAGAGCAGGAGGCGCTCGCGGGCGCGGGTCATCCCGACGTAGAGCACGCGCCGGTCCTCTGCCTCGTCCTCGCTGGTCCAGAACGGGTACTGGTCGTCCTCGGCCCCGAGCAGGCAGACCAGCCGCCACTCCTTCCCCTTCGCGGCGTGGACGGTCAACAGCGCCACCCGGTCGAGAGCAGCGGCGCGGCCGGGCTCGCCGTCGCGGCTCGGGTCGCCACTGGGGAGAAAATCGACCGCCTGGGCGAGGCGGGCATAAGCGAGAAAGGCGGGCAGGCTATCGTCGGCACCCGCCTCCCGAAAAGCATCGACCGCTGACCGCCACCGCTCGCGAAGACGCTCCCAGGCGGCGTCTTCGTCCGGCACCGGCCGGTTCCGCGCCGCCAACCACGCGTCGCCCGCTGCCGCCTCGCCGGCCCCGACCGCCGCCCGCCAGCGGGCGAGCAGGGCCGCCCCCTGGCCCCAGGCGGCGGTGCGAGCGCCGGCCGCGGCGAGTGTCGCGTTCTCTACCCGCTCCGGCACGCCGGAGGCCGCGATCCCGACCGCGACCAGCGGCAGCGTCTCGGCCAGGGCGTCCAACTCCCGCTCCCGCCGCAGCCGGGCCAGCAGCCGGCGAAACACTTCGGCGGTGAGGCGCACATCGCCGGCCGCCCGGTGCTCCTGCTGGTCGGCGATCCGCCAGGCGCGGGCCAGGTCGAGCAGCCCGTGCCCCCGCAGGTCGGGCACCAGGCGCCGCGCCAGCTTATAGCTATCGAGCAGCGGATGGGCCGGGGGCGGCAGCCCGGCGCGAACGGCCAGGCGCCGCAGGATCGGATAGTCGAAGCTCTCCAAGCAGTGCCCGACCACCGTCGCCCCGTCGAGCAGAGCCAGGAGCTCTGGCAAAACCGCGGCCGGCGGCGGCGCCTCGCGCACGTCCCGCCACGTCAGACCGTGGAGCCGGCTCGCCCCGGAGCCGATCGCGGTCGGACCGCTCGGACGGACCAGGCTCTGGAAGAGGCCGTCCCGAGCGGCGAGGGGCGGTCCGGTCAACGGGAGCGCGGCCACCTCCAGCGGCTCCGCGTCGGCCGGGTGCGGGCTCCCCGTCTCCAGGTCGAGGACGACGAACCGCTCCTCCTCCCCGACCACCGGCTCAAAGCGCATCAGCAACCCCTGGCCGAGCCGCCAGGCGACGGTCGAGAGGCTGTGGTCGAGGGCGCGCGCTCGCCGGGCGACCAGCCCGAAGCCGTCGCCAGAGACGGGCCGCTCTTGCCCGAGCCGGATCTCGAAGGCTCCCGCCGGTCGCGGTTCGTCCTCGCCGACGAGGACG
>JBBSNJ010000218.1:0-5772 GCA_038232775.1 Thermomicrobiales bacterium | reverse complement strand
CACTTTCCAGGCGATGCCCATCAATTGGTCGTAGCGGAAGCGGGGAATGGTGGCGCGGAGCCAGACGTAGAAGAACAGGAAGAAGACGACCTTGACCACCAGCCAGATGATTCCCAACCCCCAGTAGCGGTCGGCGCCGGGACCGTCGGGGCCGCCGAGGAAGAGGGTGACGGCGAAGAGGGAGACGATGATCATGTTGATGTATTCGCCGAGGAAGTAGAAGGAGAAGCGGAAGGCGGAGTACTCGGTGTGGAAGCCAGAGACGAGTTCGGACTCGGCCTCCGGCAGGTCGAACGGGGCGCGGTTCGTCTCGGCGATGGCGGCGATGATGAAGATGACGAAGGCGAGCGGCTGGGAGAGGATGAACCAGTTCGGCAGCTCGAGCGGACCGAGCTGGAGCGTCGCCGTTTGGGCGACCATGATCTCGCGGATGCTGAGCGACTGGGCGAGGAGGAAGATGCCGACCAACGACAACCCGAGCACGATCTCGTAGGAGACGACCTGGGCGGCGGAGCGGAGACCGCCCAGGAGCGAGTAGCGGTTGGCCGAGGCGTAGGCGCCGAGGATGATGCCGTAGACGCCGACCGAGCCGAAGGCGAGCAGGAAGAGGGCGCCCACGTTCAGATCGGCGACGAACGTGTTGACCGGACGGCCGAAGATCTCGATCCGCTCGTCGACCGCGATCGGGATCACGGCGACGCGGACGACGGCGGTGACGAAGACGATCAGGGGAGCGAAGTAGAACACGACCTTATCGGCGGCGGCGGGGATCAAGTCCTCCTTGCCGAGGAGCTTGATGCCGTCGGCGATCGGTTGCAGGAGGCCCTTCGGACCAGTTCGCGTCGGACCCATCCGGTCCTGCATCGCGCCGAGCACCTTGCGCTCGAAGTAGGTCATGTAGGCCATGCCGATGAGGAGGACGTTCATCAGCACGAACCCGACGAGGAACGTCAGCCAGATCGGCTGATCCATACCGGACCCTACTCCCTGCGCGCTCGCGCCCCGCCCGTAGCCGCTTCCCCACCCGGTCGTGCGCCTCGTCCGCCGCTGGGAGCGGGCGGGCGCGACGGCCCATTCTACCCTGTCCCGGCGGCGGCGTCCGCCGGGCTGCCGCGGCCGGGGCAGTCGTGCCCGGCCAGCGCTCCAACCCCGTGGTCGGCGGCGGGCTCCGAGGATCGGGGTCGAATCGGCGGCACTGCCCCGGCCCCGCGCGGGCCTCCTCCCAAACCCGCCCGGCCCCGGCCCGTCGGCGGCGGGGGCGCCACGGATCATCCGAAGTCCGAATGATCGCTTCGGATGCCGCCAGAAGCCCTCACCCCCGGCCTTTCTCCCGTGCGCGGGCGGCGAGAGCCGCTTCAGCGCCCATTGTGGCACTCTTCAACCGGGTTTCGTATCAGACCAAGCCGCGCAGGATTTCCGCCAGATCGTCCGCACGCGAGAACATCGGCCAGTGCCCGGTCGGCAGCTCGACGAACGACCACTCCGGGCCGGACAACAGTGCCCCCCACGGATGACCGGCGGCGATCAACTCCTGGACCTGGTCCTCCGTAAAGCTGTTGAGGATGCCGAGCTTCGGGGTGCGCGAACGATCCCCGGCTGACGGCCGAAGCGGCTGGGTGAAGGTGCCGGCTGGCTGCGGCGCAGCGCCCGCCCGCATCCTCGCCTTGGCCGCGTCGTCGAGGCCAGTCAGGCTGGCGCCGAAGACGCGTTCCAGTTCGTCCCAAGCGGGGAGAGGCAGGCGCCACCCATCGCCCCGCAGCGCGACCCACTGCTCGATCGTCTGGCGAGCCTCGGGCGGGAAGCTATCGAGATAGGCGGTACCGGCGGCGATCGGCACCGAATCGAGGTAGACGACCCGCGCCAGGCGCTCCTCCAGCCGGTCGGCGGCGGCCCCGACCGGCACCCCGCCGTAGCTGTGGCCGAGGAGGATGGCGTCGCGCAGATCCTCCCCCTCGACGATGTTCACGATGTCCTGAACGTGCGTCTCCAGGTCGATCTCCGGTCGGGCGAGGTGCGACCGCTCGCCGAGACCGGTCAGGGTCACGGGATAGACGTCGTGACCGTTCGCCCGCAAGTGCCGCGCGGTCGCGCGCCAGCACCACCCACCGAGCCAGAAACCGGGAACCAAGACGAATGCCGCCACTTTGCTCCTCCTCCATCGTCCGGGACGCCAGGCATCAGCTTAAGGTGACCCACCTGACAAAGGGTGTCAGTTTGCTTTGGTAGGCTGGGGTCATGCGCAGCGCTCGCCTCGTCTCCCTCCTCCTCCTGCTCCAAGCCCGCGGGCGCCTGACCGCGGCCCAGTTGGCCCTCTCCCTAGAAGTGTCGGAGCGGACGATCTACCGCGATCTGGTCGAGCTCGGGGCGGCGGGGGTGCCAGTCGTCGCAGAGCGGGGAGCCGGGGGCGGCTACCACCTGCTGGACGGCTACCGGACGAACTTGACCGGCTTGACCGCGGCGGAGGCGGAGACGCTCCTCCTGACTGGTGCCGAAGGGCCGCTAGCCGAGCTCGGCTTCGGCGCGCTGCTGGCGGCGTCGCGGTTGAAGTTGCTAGCGGCGGTGCCGGCCCACCTTCGGCCGCTGGCGGCGCGGGCCGAGGGTCGGTTCCACCTCAATGCCGCCGGCTAGGCGCACCAGACGCCGCGCGAGCGGGGCAACCTACCGGCGGTCGCGGCGGCGGTCTGGCGCGACCGTCGGCTCCGCATCCGCTACGTCCGAGCCGACGGCTCGGAGGTCCGCCGCCTGGTCGACCCGCTCGGCCTGGTCCACAAGACAGGGACGTGGTACCTCGTTGCGGCCACGGCGGGCGAACCGCGGGTCTATCGGATCGACCGCCTGCGCGCAGCGCTCACGATCGCGGTCCCGGCGACCCGTCCGCCAGGCTTCGACCTGGCGGCGTTCTGGGCGGCGTGGGAGACGGCCTACGCGGCCGGACTCCCAACCTTCGAGGCACGGGTTCGGCTCGGCCCGATCGGGCAGCGGTACCGCGACGCCCTCGGCCCCCTCTCGCCGCGGGCGGCGACGGTGGAGGGGATCGACAGCGACGGTTGGGAGCGGCAGACCCTCGTCTTCGACGATCAGCGGCTCGCCTGCGCCGCGCTCATGGCGTTGGCACCCGACGTCGAGGTCCTCGAACCGGCCTCGCTGCGCGAGGAGTTGGCGGGGATCGCCCGGCTGCTCGTCGCCCGTGATCGGGGAGCCGGGCCGGGGGGAGCACACGAGGCGGGGTAACCGAGAAGGTCTGCACTCCCAGCCACTTGGCCCCCAGCCCCCGGTTCCGGACCTCGAATTGGGAGCGGAAAGCGGTCGAACGTGTTCCCTACGACTTGGCGGAATCTGGAGCCTGCTTCCCCCGCAGCCAGGCGACGACCCGCTCGGCGTCGGCGTCGGGCGGGAAGACAGGGTAGAAGGCGTGCTCGATCGTCCCCTCGCGGAGGATCGCGGTCAACCGCTTGAGCAGGGTTACCCCAGACGTTTCGAACGTCGGTAGGCCTAGGGCGTTGGCGAAGGCGAGGTCGGCATCGCTCAGGAGGGGGAAGGGGAGACCCAGCCGTTCAGCGGCCTCCCGCTGGTAGGCGGTGTCCTGGGTGCTGAGACCGAAGACGCGGACGCCGAGGGCATTCAACTCGGCGTGGTGGTCGCGGTAGGCGCACGACTGCGGCGTGCAGCCCCGGGCCCCGGGGATGGCGTTCCAGCCGGCCGGAAGCTCCTCGTCCGGGCGGCCCGTCCGCGGGTAGACGTAGACGACGTTGACGCCGGGGAGAGAGGAGAGATCGATCGCCTCGCCCGTGGTCGCGGCGAGGGGGACTGAGGGGAGCCGCAGGCCCAGTAGGTGGTCGGCGCCGCCGTCGTCGGCCGGCACCGCCAGATCGTCGGGAAGAGCGTGGAGTTCGACGCGACGAGGCATCAGCCATCCTCCTCTCGTTCGTGGGAACACGGCGAGTGATGCAACCGGGTTAGGTCGGGGGGTCGATGCGGGAGGGGACGAGAGCAGCGCTTCGGCTGCCGCGACGGCGGTCCCACCCTCCGCCAGCGCCGGTTGGTCATGCCTTGGAGGCGGGAGGCTACGCTGCCACCCGCGCCGCCGTCGACCCGTCATCGGCCGGTCCGCCACCGTCCACGGGTCGCGGGATGCCGACCAGGCCGGCGAGCATTTCGTCAACCAAGTCGGGCACCGGCGGCCAGGGGAAGAAGGGGACCGACCAGCGGAGGGTGACGATGCCGTGGAGCGCGATCCAGACGCGGGTCGCGATCGGCAGCGGATCGCCCGCGGGAATCAGACCGGTCTCCATGCAGCCGGCGACGCCGCCGACGAGGAGAGAAAAGGTGTCGGTCCCCGGCGCCTCCTCGAACGACGCGACGTCCAGCCCGACGGTCGTGTTGCCGAACATGCTGCGGTAGGCCCCCGGCTGCTCGAGCGCGAAGCGGCAGTAGGCGCGGCAGCCGGCCCGGAGCCCCGCCGCCGGGTCGCTGACTCCCACCAGCGCGCCTTCCAACTCCCGCCGCAGCCCGTCGAAGTGGTCGAGCATCACGGCCCGGACGAGCTCCTGCTTGCTGGCGAAGTGGAGGTAGACGGAGGGGGCGGCGACGCCCGCCTCGCGGGCGACCGCGCGCAGCGTCAGCCCCGCCTCGTCCCCGGTCCGCTGCAAGAGCCGGTCGGCGGCCTCCATCAGCTCCTCCCGCAGGCGGGCGCCGGTTCCCTGGCGATTGCGCGCCCGGCGGGGCTCCGTCTGGACCGATTCCGGCATCCGGCACCTCCCACGGCAGGGGGTTGACAAAGCGCCTAACGGTTGTTAGTATAACCGAACCTAACATGCGTTAGGTTTCCAACCAGGATATCACAGCCGGGGCTCGGGCTGACGCTGAGAGCCGCGACCCGAGGCCGGGAAGGAGCGATCGTTGTCCAACCCCCTAATTGCGTCACCGGCTGGCATCGCCGGCCACGGCAGGCGGCGTCGCTTGCTCGGGAGCGAGCGGCTGCTCCTGGCGACGGTCGTGGTCGGCACGCTCCACAACATCGATCACGTCCTCCGCTACGACCACAGCGGCTGGCCGTTCAAGGCGGAGGTGACACCGTTCACCTACAGCCAGCTCATCTATCCGGTCATCCTCGTCGTCTGGTTCGCCCGCTCGCGGCCCTGGCTCCGGGTGGCGCTGACGGGGCTGTCCCTCGTCGCCCTCCAGACCGCTCATCTCGTCGTCGAGCGACCCTACGACCAGTACTCGACCTAGGCCCACGGCGTCGTCAGCCGCGACCCGGATGCTTTCGGCGCCTCCAACCTGCTCGGGATCGCCTCGCCGGCCCTGGGGTGGCTCGCCGCCCGCATCTCCCTCCTCCTCTCGCTCATGTTCGTCCTGACGACGCTGGCCTTCGTCGCCGACGCCCTGCGGCAGCCCGCCGGCCCCGGCCGCGCCCGATGACCGTCCGCGCGAAACCAGCTTCGACCACGTCCCCCGCGATCACCGACCCCAGCCAGCGGTACGTTCCCGCGCTCGGACCAGGAGACGACGACCATGACGGGGTCCGCCAAACGGTTCCGCGACCTCCAGCGCATCCTCCACCTCGTCGCCGCGGTCCTCCTCGGCACCTACCTCTACTCCCCACTCCTCGACGCCGAGACCTTCGCCGCCGTCGTCCGGATCGGCGCCTTCCCCATCCTCGTCCTGTCGGGTTCGGGGATGTGGCACCAGGCGCGCCTGCGCCGATGGCTGCGCCGGGACGCGGCGACCGGCCAACTGAGCCGGTGACGGCCGAGGGCAAGGCCGGGGCAT
>JBBSNJ010000217.1:0-5773 GCA_038232775.1 Thermomicrobiales bacterium | reverse complement strand
CGTTGTCCCCCCGCTTGCTCGAGGACCGGTGGCGTCGGTTGTCGGCCTCCGGCCGACGGGCGCGGCCAGCAGCGCCCCTACCCAGAGCGACGTCGACAACGCTTCTGGTAGCCGCTCTAGAGAAGCTGTGCAGCCATCAATGCCGACCCGAGTGACTCGCTCGGGGTCGACGGGGAGCTGTATCTTCATCTTCTGCTAAGGTCCCGACTGAGCGCGACGGATGGGAGCGACCCTGCCTCGACGGGGTCGCTCGTCTCTCCATGGGATCGCCCGCGGCTCAGCGTTCCGACTCCACCGGATCGCAGGCGACGTTCATGTAGCCGGAGCGGAAGGGTTCGACGCGCCGCTCGTCCGGGTGGAAGCGGTGGCGCCAGATGCAGCCGTTGTCGTTGCCGAGGAGGTGGAGGGAGACGGAGGTGACGTCGGAGGTGGTGCGGACGCGGTGGATGTCGATCTCGGGCAGGAGATCGTAGAAGTCGCCGGGTTGCAAGGGGTGGCGTTGGGTCCGCTCCAGGACCGCGGTGCCGTCGGCGGTGCCGTCGTCGCGGCGCTCGAAGACCTCCTCGTCCTGGGTGCCGCGGTAGAGCCCGACCAGGCCCCAGGCGAGGTGATCGTGGACGGGGGTTTGGGCGCCAGCGGGGACGACGAGCGTGGAGAAGGCGAGACCGCCGTCTTCCGCCCGGTAGAGGAGCCACATGCCGATGCCGGAGCCCATGCCGCTCCCCTCGGCCGGCTCCTGGTAGCGCGGCGGCAGCCACTCGCGGTCGGCGAGGAGGGCGGCGAAGTGGGGGCGGACGGCGGCGACGACCGCGGCCGGGTCGGAGCCGGAGCGGCGGATCGTCTCGACCTCGTCGATGAAGCGGCGGAGCGGCGGGGTGTCGAGGATGAAGCCGGTCCGGTCGGTGGGCTGGAGGAAGTCGCACATCGTGGGGCTCCTTGGGGACGGGGGCCGAGCGAGCGGGTGATGGGGGAAGGGTACACGTCCGCACGGCGGGGCTGGGCGTTCAACTCGGAGGGGCTTGATCCCGCCGGGGCCACCGAGGTCGGCCGCAACCGCCGCCGGAGCGTGGTGATCGCTCCCAGGGTGGGCGCGGCGGCCGGGGCGTCCGTGGGCAGGGTCCGAGAACCAACGGGTCGCGAGCGGGCGGGTGGGCAGGCGAGGGGGTAGGCTTAGGGGACGACGGCGGGGCGCCGCCGAGTGCGGGGGCGGGGCCGGGTCGGGCCGGGGGTGTGAGGATCGGTGGACGACGTCGAGGTGGTGGGGACCGGGACCGAGCGGCCGGGCGCGGAGGCGGAGGCGGCGCCGGGGTGGAGCTTGCAGCCGGTGGGGGAGCGGCAACGACCGCTCCTGCAGCGTCTGTTCGAGCTCTATCTCTACGACTTCAGCGAGCTGGAGCACGCCGACGTCGACGAAGAGGGGTGGTTCGTACCGAGTGCGCGGCCGTGGCTGGCCCGCTACTGGACCGAGCCGGGGAAGCACGCGCTGCTGCTGCGGGTGGGGGGGAAGCCGGCCGGCTTCGCGCTGGTCGACGAGGCGAGCCCGATCGTTGGCAGCGGGCACCGCCGCTTCTTGGGGGCGTTCTTCGTCGTCCGCGCCTACCGGCGGCGGGGGTACGGCGGGGGTGTCGCCCGCGCCGTCTTCGACCGGTTCCCGGGGGCGTGGCAGGTGCTCCAGGTGCGGGCCAACGGGCCGGCCCAGGCATTCTGGCGGCGGGTGATCGGGGACTACACCGGGGGCGACTTCGGCGAACGCTGGGTGAGCGAGCGGGAGCTGGTCCAGGAGTTCGACACGCGGCGGCGGGGGGCGGCATGACCGAGGCGGAGGCCGGGGCGGGCGGCGGGGCGCTCGCCGGCCGGGTCGCGATCGTGACCGGAGCCGGGAGCGGGGTGGGACGGGCGACGGCGCTGGCACTTGCGGCCGAGGGGGCGGTGCCGGTCCTCGTCGGGCGGGGCGCGGCGGCGCTGGCGGAGACGGCGGCGCTGGTCGCGGCGGCGGGCGGGCGGGCGCTGGCGGTGCCGGCGGACGTGACCGACGAGGGGGCGGTCGCCGGGGTCGTTGAGCGGACCGTCGGTGAGCTGGGGGGCGTCGACGTCCTGGTGGCGGCGGCCGGGGTCGGGCTCTACGGTCCAGTCGAGGAGTACCGGCTGGCCGACTGGGAGGCGACGCTGGCGACCAACCTGACGGGGCTGTTCCTCTGCGCGCGGGCGGTGATCGGGCCGATGCGGCAGCGGGGGGGCGGGGCGATCGTCGCCGTCGGCTCGGGGGCGGGGAAGCAGGGATACGCCAACCTGGCCGCCTATTCGGCCTCGAAGTTCGGAATGATCGGCTTCATGCAGGCGCTGGCGGCCGAGGTTGGGGAGGTCGGGATCAAGGTCAGCACGGTGCTGCCGGGGTCGATCGCGACCGGCTTCGCCGGCGGCGCGGCCGAGGCGAAGCGGTCGGCAGCGGCGAACGATCCGGGGAAGCGGTACTTGGAGCCGGAGGACGTGGCGGCGGCGATCGTCTTCCTGCTGCGGCAGCCAGGGCGGGCCTGGACGCAGGAGATGAACCTGTGGCCGAGGTGAGCGCGTGGGATTTCCGGCGGTGATCGGAGCCGGAGCCTGATCACCACGCTCGGGGGCGCGAGTTACAGCTCAACGATTAGCCGTCGCCCGTGGACGAGGGTGATCGCGAAGTGGCTTGCCAGCCCCAAACCGATCAAGCACTCGTCGCCGAGCGCGGTGACCCGCGCCGGGAGAATCCCGAGCGATCCGACCACGACGCTTCCGTCGAAGGTCGGCCGGATGATCACTCTGCCGTCGGCAAATTGGAACTATCCCATGGTTCCCGCGACGCCGGAGTCGGCGACCATTCGCTCAGGGACGATGACGTCGCCTTCGAACCCGGTGTCGAGCAATGCCTCGAACGACGAGCTGCTCTGCCCGAAGCGCCCTCCAGCGGCAGGTAGGGAACCCGAAGACTGATCAGCGGCCGACTCACCGAACCTTGCCGAGGATTTTGGCGCCGACCTTGAACAGGAAGACCGCCGGACCGAATGCGCTCGCCTGGCGCGCCGCTTCAGCTTCCTAGTTTCCTTTGGATGCACCACAACTCGGCCACCGCGGGCGACGGCGGCGTACTTGCCCCGATGCTCCGGATCGAGCGGCTTGACGTACTGTTCGTAGAGGCGGTTGGACTCGGCCAGGAGCTCTGGTTGCTGCCGTCGCCATCCTTCGGGGTCCGTGGGAAACGGGCGGTCCACGAAAACTCCTCTCCGAGCAGTGGTCGCCGTCCAGGCGTGAGCGGGGCTCTCGCCAAGGATATGGGGGGGGGCTGATCCATCAATGTTCTCCGGTGGCGCGGGCGAGGGCGGGATCGGGCGGCGCGGTGGCGCTGGGGGAGCCGGCCCAGTCGTGGCTCTGGACGACGGGGAGCTGGAGGGCGCGCTCGCGGTCGAGGTCGAGGTTGCCGATGTGGAGCGAGATCGGGGCCTGGACCCACTTGTAGATGGAGCCGAGGAAGAGGCGGGCGAATTTTTCGACGTATCCCTGGAGCCGCCCGGCCGGAATCTCCGGGAACATCTCGGCCAGGACGTCGCGCATCTCGGCCGGCACCAGCTTCTCGGCGGCGAAGAGGTGGAAGCAGGCGTCGAGGACGGGGAAGGGCATCAGCTCCTCCTCGCCGACCTGGTCGGCGGCCAGCTCGGGGCCGGCGGGGCGGGCCAGGACGAGCTTGATCCCTTCGTGGCCGGTCTGCTCGAGCAGGTGGTCGAGGAGGGCGATGACGACCGTCTTCGGCACGTTGGCGAGGACGCCGAGGGCACCCATCAGGTCGCCGCCGACGGTGGTGTAGCCGACCGCCTTCTCGCTCATGTTGCCGGTCTGAAGGAAGAGGCCGCGGGAGGAGTTCGACCAGTTCCACATCCGCTGAGCGCGGACGCGGGCCTGGATGTTCTGCTCGGTCAGGGGGGTGACCGGGGTCTCGGGGCCGAGCATGGCGCGGACCGCCTCGAGCTCGCGGGCGAACGCTTCGTCGATGGGGACGACCTCGAGCGGGACGCCGAGCTCGGCGCAGATCGTCTCGGCCGCCCGCAGCGTCTGCTCGGAGGTGAAGCGGGAGGGCATCGTGAAGGCGCGAAGGAGGGCGCCGGGGTCGTCCGGCCGGACCCGGGCAGCGTAGCGGTGGGCGACGAGGAGGGTCAGCAGGGAGTCGCGGCCGCCGGAGAGGGAGACGCCGATCAGCTCGAAGACGGGGTTCTTCTCGAAGTAGTCGCCGAGGCCGAGGGCGAGGGCGTCGAGGATCTCCTCGCAGAAGTCGGCGCGGGGCGAACGCGCCGGGCGCGGCTCGGGGAGGAAGAAGGAGCGATTGGCCGGTACCGGGTAGCGCAGGTCGCGGCGGCCGGAGCCGGTATCGAGGACGAGGGCGGGGACCTCGACGACCGGCACGGGGTCGTGGGCGGCGGCGTAGGCTTCGCGGTCGAGGCGCCAGGTGGTCGCCTCCGAGCGGAGGCGGGCGGTGCGGTCGAGGTCGATGGTGGCGGCTCCGAAGCCGGCGCGGAAGCGGGGAGCTTCGAGCATCCATTTGCCGTTCTGGTTGACGTAGCCGCCGCCGTCGAAGATCAGGCCGTCGTTGGCGCCGACGAGGTTGGTGTAGGCGATGGTGCACTGGTGGTCGGCGGCGCGGGTGGCCAGCAGCTCCCGCCGGGTCTGGACGATGCCGAGGCGGAAGGGGGAGGCGGAGAGGTTGCAGACCAGCTCGGCGCCGCCGTAGGTGCGACGGCGGATCGGGCCTTCGGGACTCCAGAGGTCCTCGCAGACTTCGAGGGCGACGAGGCCGAAGTCGAAGCGGAGGAGGAGGTCGCCGAAGGGGATGCCGGCGATGTCGGCCCGCAGGTAGGGGATGCCGTGGGAGAAGGTGCGGCCCTCGTAGAAGATGTTGTAGGTCGGCAGCTTCTCCTTCGGCACCAGGGCCAAGACGCGACCGCCGCCGATGGCCGCTGCGCAGTTGTAGCGCAGCCCCTGGTGGGCGACCGAGACGCCGACGGCGAACGCGGTCGGCAGGTCGGCGGTCGCCTCGGCGAAGCGGAGCAGCTCTGGCCACTGGCGCTCGACGAAGCCCTGCCACTGGATCAGGTCCTCGACCGGATAGCCGCCGACCAACTGCTCTGGGAGGAGACCGATCGTCGCCCCGTCGGCCGCCATCTCGCGGGCGACCGCGATCGCCCGGTCGACGTTGGCGCCGAAGGCGCCGACGGTGGTGTCGACGCTGGCCAGCCCGATCCGCACCAGTCGCATGTTCGGTCTCCCACTCCCGCTCCGGCAACCGCTCGGGGCCCACGACGCCAGAGCGGAGGCGCCGGCCCGGTGCTCGACCCACCGGGAGTGTACGGGACGGAGACGGGCTGAGAAGCCGCGAGCGGCGGGAGCGGCTCCGCGGCAGATCGGCGATACTGGGGCGTACATCGCCGGCCTGGGTTGGGATGGAGGAGATTGTGATATTCTTCGCAATCGAGTACACGGGCGGAGCGGCGGCGTGGCGGAAGGGCTAGGGCCGGAGGATCGCGCCGAGCTCAGCTCGGTGGGCGTGGCGGCGGGTCTGGGCTGTTCGGTGGTCGTCAGCTTGATCGTGCTGATCGGCGGCGGGCTGCTGATCGACCAGGCGGCGGGAACGGGGCCGCTCTTCACCCTGGTCGGGGTGGGGATGGGTCTGGTCGCCGCCGGCTACCAACTCTGGGAGTTGACGCGGATCGGGGTGCGCGGCCGGGAGCCGGGACCGGTCGGGCGGCGCTTGGCG
>JBBSNJ010000216.1:0-5819 GCA_038232775.1 Thermomicrobiales bacterium | reverse complement strand
TCCGCGAAGACACACCCTCGCCCTCGGCCTCTCTCCTGCGCACGGGAGAGGGGAGACGTGCCCACCCCCGAGAGCGGGACGGTGCAACCGGATTTGGTATCGGTGGGATCGAACCGGCGATTCGGGAGTACCGAGGGCCGCCCGACTCCTCCGGAGGAACGGAGGCGAGTCCCCAAATCGCAGATCGATGGTTGGGGCGGTGGGACGGATTCAGAGGCTACGGGTTCGGTCGCTCGGGAGTGGGGGTCAGCCGAACATGGTGAGCTGCTGGGCGGCCCGCTGGCTCTCGGCAGCGTCCAGATCGGTCTTGGCCGAGAGGGCGGGGAACGAGGCGTCGAACTCGGCTTCGCTGGCGAAGAGGGCGCGGAACCGCTCGGCGGTGCCGCGCAGACGCCGCAGCAGGTACGGGATGCTCTCGTCCTTCGCGTACTCGGCGAGGAGGGCCAGCTCCCCATCCTGCCGCTCGTAGAACTCCACTCGGTCGCCCACCCGCGCCTGGTCCGAACCTGGAATGCGCTGGGCGAGCCGCCGCAGCCGCGGCGTCTTGGCGATCGAGTCCTGGTTGAGCATTCCCCACTGGACGATCTCTTCGGCCGGGAGCGACCGGTCCCGGATGCGTTGCGCGAGGTCGAAGTAGGCGCGGCGGGTGTCGTCCCGCCGGTCGGCCAGCAGGTGGTGGACCGCCTCCTCGAGGAACCGGCGGAAGCAGCGCTCCATCCGCCGGCTGCGGAGCGCGCTCCCCTTCAGGATCAGGCTCCCATCGTGCTCCAGGAGGGCATACGTCTTGAGCCGCAAGGAGAGCATCGCGGCGTAGCGGCCGTCGTGGGCCAACCGGATGCCGGCCGGCAGGGTGCGGCCGAGCCGTTCGACGTAGGCGCGCTCCACTGCTTCGTCCGTCGCCTCGGGGGGAGGGACGAAGTAGACGCCGTCGGTGTCGACCTCGATCGGGGTGGCGCCGGTGCGGCGAATCTCGGCGACGACCTGCTGGACGATCCGCTGGCCGGCGACCGTGACGCGGGCCGCCGCCGCGTAGTCGTTGAAGAGCGCGCCGCTGTACCCGAGATAGCCGTAGAAGGAGTTGATGAGGACCTTGTAGCTGGATTGCAGCCCTTCCCACATCGCTCGCTCCGCCTCGTCGCCGGCAACGCCGGTGCGGCGGCTCATCGCCTTGGCGTGGAGGCGGCGCTGCGTCAGGTCCTTCAGCATCGGGAGGTAGGCGCCGAGCGAATCGGCCTCGGCGGTGATCCCCTCCGCCAGCATGATCGACGGGTAGAGGCTCTCGACGTCGCACTTGACCACCGGACTGAAGGCGCCCACGGCCAGCAGTTCGGCGTGCCCGCCGGGATAGTCGCGGGCGGGCTGCGAGGTGGGGAGGGCGTGGCCGTCCATCAGGTAGGCGCGGAGCATGAGATCGTTGATCTTCTCGCCGGGGCCGCCGGTCGCGACCGCTTGGAAGGACCGCGGCAGGAGCTGGGTTTGGTAGAACTCGGTCGGGGTCGCGAGCCGGGAGAGGGTGTCGACGTCGCGGACGTCGTCGAGGGCGTAGCGGAGGAGCCGGTCGCGATCGTCGCGCCACATCTGGCGGATGTGCTCGCCGGGGACAAACTCACGATCGGGGCGGGTGAGACCGAGCTCTTCGACCACGCTCTTGAGCGCGTAGGAGCTGAGGCGGCCGGAGGCGTCGTAGCGCTGGATCTGCTGGTAGCTGTCGACGACGTGGCGGCCGTGGACGTAGGCGGGGGTGTAGGGGACGGAGAGGGGGCCGGCCTTGAACCGGGCGGTCCCCGAACCGAGCTTGAGCGGCGAGCCGTCGCGGCCCCAGGGCAGCGCCTGGCCGGCGCGCTCGGCCCGGCGGACGAGGAACGGGAGGTCGAAGTTGAACAGGTTGTGCCCCTCGATCACGTCGGGGTCGAGGGCGCGGAGGCGGTCGCTGGTGCGGCGGAGGAGATCGGCCTCGTCGGTCTCCAGCGCGAGGATCTCTTCGGCCCCGGAGGTGTCGCGCAGCGCGACCACGATCAGGCGAGCTTCCGGTCGGTCGGGGTCGAACCCCTCGGTCTCGATGTCGATCTGCAGGCGCCGGAGGTCGTCGAAGACCATCCCCTTGAAGAGGGTTTGGCCGCTGGCGACGAGGTACTGCTCGACCGGGGAGCGGAGCCGGAAGAGCGTCTCCCCGGCGTCGCGGCCGGCTCGGGCGGCATCGAGGAAGGCGGTCCAGTTGACGAACTCGACGCGGTAGCGGAGGGGATGGGGACCGAGCAGCTCCTGGACCGCCGCGACGCCGCCGAGTTTCAGCCAGGGTTCGCGCCGGGCCGCGAGCAGCCATGGCCGGAAGCTCGCGTCCTCGGCGACGGTCTGATCGTCGCGGCGGCGGTAGAGCCGGACGTGCTCGGGGCCAGCCAGCTCCACGGCGACGATCCGCTCGGTTGGATCGTGGCCGTAGAGCAGCCGCTCCGTGCGGGGGTCGGTCGGGGAGGCGGCGGTTGCGGGTGCGGGCCGTGTCTCGGCGGAGGTCTCCATCGGGGAGAGTCTAGCGCAGGCGGTACCTCCGTTCCGAGGATGAGCTGGTGGCACCGCCGCACGGTCGCGCCGGGCCACGCCCCTGCCCGCGCAACGCACCGGGGGTGCTCGGGCGAGATCGCTTCTTCGTCGCCGGAGCACTGAAGGGGGGGGCTCCCGCGGCGAGCGGCCGGGGAGGCGGCGATCCGGGCCGCGGCGGGGATCGAGCCGGGTCTCGCGCCGGCACGTGGGGCCGACGGATGGGAGAATGTCACCGTGAAACCACTCCCCACCCTTCCCAAGGTGGGGTAGCTCCAGGGTGGGGTCCGCGCCAAGGACGCCTGGACGCTCCCGCCAAACGGCTCCGCGGCACCGAGCCGAGGGGAGGCGAACGGCGTCGGGTTCGGTCTGGAATGGGCGGCGGAGGCGTGGGATTCCGTCCAAGGCACGTTCCTCGATCCCGCGATGGATGCCTTAACCAGTTCGGGGACGAGGTCGTGCTGGCGCCTTGGCCGGCGGTCTGCTGCGAGGGGGGCGGGCGGCGATGATCGGGGGCGAGCACGCGTTGGCGATGGGGCGGTCGCTCCGTGGGGTCGGCCGGGACCTCCGGGGGGGCGTGCTCGACACGCTCTATCCCCCTCGCTGCGCTGGGTGCGGCCGGCGAGGCGGATGGGTCTGCGCGGCCTGTGAGCGGGCGCTGCCGAAACTGGGGGAACCGTGGTGCGGGCGGTGCGGGGTGCCGACGCGCTACGGCCGCTGCCGATGCGACGGGCTGGGGGAGTCGCTCCAGCTCGTCAGGTCGGTGGCGCCGCTCGACGGCTGGCTGCGGCCGGCGATCCACGCGTTGAAGTACGGCGGGGAGGCGGCCCGAGCGGACCACCTCGGAGAGTTCCTCGCGACCGCGCTGCCGGCGGACGGGGCGATCGACGGTCTCGTGCCGGTCCCGCTCCACCCGGCGCGACTGCGGTGGCGCGGCTTCAATCAGTCGCTCCTGTTGGCCGAGGCGGTCGCCGCCCGCTCGGGGCTCCCGGTTCGCCAGGCGCTGCGGCGGACGCGGACGACCGATCCCCAGGTGGGGCTCGACGCCCAGGAGCGAGCCCGGAACGTCACGGACGCGTTCGCCGTCGTGCCCGGGATTGACCTCGACGGGGCGCGTCTCCTCTTGGTCGACGACGTGATCACGACCGCCTCGACCCTTTCCGCCTGCGCCGCCGCCCTGGCGGGGGGCGGCGCCGCGTTCGTCGGGGCGCTGACGCTGGCGCGGGAGATCGACTGAAACGGTGGGCGGGTGGTGGCCTCCGCTTCCCAGGGACGCCCTCACCCCCGGCCCCCTCTCTCCCGGACAGTTTGGACTTTGGCCACCGGAGAGGGCTTCCAGGTCCACTCTGGCGCCGGGAAGCTGGCCGAAAACCGCGCCGCGCCGGCCGGGCGCTCCGTCCTTCGGCCTCCGAGGGGCTTTGGATCGGGGCGTGGAAGCCGCCGATCCGGGCCGAAAACGAAACTGTCCGGGAGAGAGCCGCCGGCCCCGCTCCCGGTGCGCGGGACAGGGGCAAGGGGGAGCGTGGTCGCGGACCGCCGGGGGAACACCCACGATGCACCCGGATTCCGTATCACCCCTTTGGCGCGTACCCGCGCGTCCGCGGAGCGCAGTGCTCGACCCGGTGCCGCCTCAGGATTGGAGAAGAGCCACCGCTTCGCGGGCGACCCGTCGTGCCCAGCGGTCGGCGACGGCGATCGCCTCGAGGCCGAACGGCGGGTCGGGCCGATGCCGTTCCAGCACGCGGGACACGACCTCGGTGATCGCGCTGAAGCGGAGGCGACCGGCGAGGAAGGCGCTGACGGACTCGTCGTCGGCGGCGCTGAGCACGGTCGGGTAGGTGTCGCCTGCCTGGCCGGCTTGACGGGCGAGGGCGAGCGCCGGGAAGCGGGCGGGGTCGGGCGCGGCGAACCGGAGCAGGCCGACGTCGGCGAGGGAGAGGTGGCGGCGAGCGGGGGCCGCGTGCTCCGGGAAGGTGAGGGCGTATTGGATCGGGAGCCGCATGTCGGGCAGACCGAGCTGGGCGATCTGGCTGCCGTCGTGGAACTCGACCAGGGAGTGGACGATGCTTTCGGGATGGATGAGGACGTCGATCTGATCGAGGGGCACCCCGAACAGCCAGCGGGCCTCGAGGATCTCGAGCCCCTTGTTCATGAGGGAGGCGGAGTCGATCGTCACCTTGCCGCCCATCGCCCAGGTGGGGTGGGCCAGCGCCTCGGCCACGGTCACCTCCGCGAGCTGTTCGGCGGGGGTCTCGCGGAACGGCCCGCCCGAGGCGGTCAGGATCAGGCGGCGGACCTCCGCGATGGGGGAGTGACCCAAGCTCTGCCAGATGGCGCTGTGCTCGCTGTCGACCGGACGGATCTCGACCCCGTGCTCGGCGGCGAGGGGGACGATCACTTGGCCGGCGCAGACGATCGCTTCCTTGTTGGCCAGGGCGACGGTCTTGCCGGCCGCGATCGCGCGGACGGTGGGGACGATGCCGGCGTGGCCGGAGGTGGCGACGAGCACGATCTCGGCCTCGGGGTGGGTGGCGGCGGCGATCAGCCCGTCGGCCCCCTGCTCGACCCGGCCAGGGATCGGGCGGAGCGCGCCGGCCCCGTCCTTCCGCTCGACCGCGACCAGGTCGGGCCGGTAGCGGGCCGCCTGTTGGGCGAGGAGGTCGTGGTTGCGGCCGGCGGCGAGGGCGACGACCCGGAAGCGGTCGGGCAGACCGTCGATCACCTCGAGCGCTTGGCGGCCGACGGAGCCGGTCGAGCCGAGGACGGCGACGCCGATCGGCCCGTGCGGGGCGGGGGCGGGGGCGGGGGACGGAGCCGGGTGCGGGTCGGGCGGCTCGGGGCGCCCGCGGTCGGTGGTCGGAGCGGTCGCTGGCGAATGCGGCACGCTGGTTCTACCTCCAGAGGGCGTCGATCACGCCCGCGAGCAGCCACCCGGTCGGGAGGGCGAAGAGGAGGGCGTCGAGACGATCGAGCATCCCGCCGTGGCCGGGGATCAGGGCGCCGCTGTCTTTCACGCCGACCTGTCGTCGGGACCAAAGCGGACAGTGGCCGAATCGTATGTCCGGTTTGCCCAGGACATCTATTCGCGAGGCGACGACGAGCTGGTCTTGATGTTCCCCCAATTGGTCGACGGTGTCCTGCCCGACGATCCGGAAGCGGAGGCGACACTCCAGACCCTCATCAACCTGCTGAAGCGACACACGCAATCGGTGATCCGGGTCCTGGAGCAACTCGCCGGGCAAGAACTGCACGCCCTGGTCAGCCACGGATTGCCGCCGACCTGT
>JBBSNJ010000215.1:0-5826 GCA_038232775.1 Thermomicrobiales bacterium | reverse complement strand
GTGTCCCCAAACCCTCACCCGGTAGCTTAAGAGGTCGCACGGGACAGCCGCCGTGTGACCCCGGCCGCCGGGCAGACCGGCGCCCGCGGTCACCGCGGCTGGAGACGCGAGATGGACAGCGAACGCTTCGACGCGGTGGCGAAGACCCTGGCTGCCTCTGGTTCCCGGCGCGCCGCGCTGCGGATGATGGCGGTCTCCGGGATGGTCGCGGGAATGACCCGGTTCGGCCCGGAGGGGGCAGCCGTTACCTGTAAACATCCGGGGCAGAAGTGCGACCAGAAGAAGCACTGCTGCACCAGACGCTGCAAGGGGGGTAAGAACCGCAAATGCCGCTGCTCGAAGCTCAGACAGAGGTGCGAGTCTTCGCCCGACTGCTGCGGCGAGCTGGGCTGCTACTCACTCCATCCAAACGGCGCTCAGACCGGCCAGTCGCGGCGCTGCTGTTCGTTGACCAACGGCTCGTGTTCCACCGTCGACGACTGCTGCTTCGGCAACGCCTGCCAACTCTTCATCGGTGCCCCGGGTCGGTGCTGCCTCCCCTCAGGGACCTCCTGCGCCGGGCAGGACGAGCCCTGCTGCTCCGGTCAATGTAGCGGTCCCCCAGGAGGCGTCTGCCTCTAGCCACAGGGGTACGACGACGGGGAGTGGTGGGCCGGCGAACGGGCCACGATCACCGAACTCGAAGGCGGGAACACCATTATCGGCAACGGCGATCAAATCCCGCCTCGGGCTAGTGGCGGGAAGGACCGTCGCCGTATCGGCGATGGCGGTCGGTCGTAGCGAGGAGATCTCGCAGACAACGGCTGGGAAAGAGCCGAGGGTGAACCGACATGCGGCGTTTGCCAGCGACTTCCCACGCCCGCGACAGGAGGGCATGACATGGAAAACGAACGGTTCGACAGGATCGCAAAGGCGCTCGCCGGTACCGGCTCGCGGCGTTCGACGCTCCGGGCCTGGGCGGCCGCGCCGCTGGCGGCCGTGTTGGCGGGGCTCGGCGCCACCGGGGCGGCCGCCGCCACCTGCAAGAAGCCGGGGCGGAAGTGCGGCAAGGACAAGGACTGCTGCAACAAGCGATGCAAGAAGGGCAAGTGCCGGTGCCGCAAGGTCGGCCGCACTTGCTCGTCGTTCATCAATCTCAATGACTGCTGTGGCTCGATGAGTTGCCTCGGCGCCGCCGGCGCCACAACATGTTGCATATCGAACAACCTGACTTGCAGCCAGACCAGCGACTGCTGCGGGGATGAGGTGTGCGAGACCGCCCCCGGCGGCCGAAAGCGGTGCTGCAGGCGGAAAGGAGAAATCTGCCAAGTCGGCCCTGTCACCAAGTCGTGCTGCAACGGGCTCGTCTGCGATACCGCGGAGACCGGCACCTGTATCTCGCTCGGCCTCCAAGGATAGAGGCCCGACGATGTTCCGCCGGCTCGCACCGACCGATCACTCGGCCGCCACCTGTGCCGAGTTGGGGCCCGAAGGTCGAGGATCCGGGCGGGGTCGTCTTCGACGGTCCCGCCCGGATAGGAACACGGGGCGGCGAAAATCACCTCAGCGCCGCTTCAAACCCATCATTCCTGCCTCTGGCGCGCGGCGTGGCGGGTCGCGAACGTCGGCGACAAGACGGGACACGGGCCCCCTACGATTGATCATTGAGGAGGAGATGGCGGCTGGCGATCCGCCCGAAAACCACGGCGACGATTCGCCCTCCAGGTGATCGGTTCCGATTGCCGGAGACCGACCCTTATCCCCATCCCCCTCGCTCCCTCGGGAGTCGCGGGAGCATGACGTCGTGCTCGCAGCGCCCAATCCGATCAACAGCAGCTGCTTGACGGCCCCTCGCCGCCGTCGCTATACTCGCCAGCCACAGGGGCGGCTAGCTCAGCTGGTTAGAGCGCCACGTTGACATCGTGGAGGTCACTGGTTCGAGTCCAGTGTCGCCCACCCCCTCCGACCGAGACGCTTTCGCCGGGATTGGCTCCGCCGATCACCGCGCCGCCCGGCGCGCCCTGGACACCGCCCTTGGCCTCCGCCATCGCTCCGTCGCCCCCGGCCCCCGCTCCCTGCGGTCCGCTCACCGCTCCGGTCCCCGGCGGCTCGCCCGAGCCCGCGCTCCGCGTCCGCGACCTGACCAAGATCTACGTCGTCCCCGAGCGGGAAGGCGGCTTGGTCGCCTCGCTCCGCAGCCTCGTCCGCCGCCGCCAGAGGGCCGTCACCGCCGTCGACGGCATCAGCTTCGACGTCGCCGCGGGCGAGATCGTCGGCTTCCTCGGCCCGAACGGGGCCGGCAAGACGACGACCCTCAAGATGCTCTCCGGCCTCCTCTACCCCACCAGCGGCGAGATGGCGGTCCTCGGCCACGTCCCGTCCCAGCGCGAGAAACCCTTTCTCCGCCAGATCACCCTGGTCATGGGCCAACGCAATCAGCTCCAGTGGGACATCCCGGTCATCGACTCTTTCGAGCTCAACCGCGCCATCTACGGCATCCCGCTCGCCGACTACCGCTCCAGCCTGAGCGAGCTCGACGACCTCCTCGACCTCGACGATCTCCTCCGCAAGCCGGTCCGCAACCTCTCGCTCGGCGAGCGGATGAAGTGCGAGATCGCCGCGGCGCTCCTCCACCGGCCCCGGATGCTCTTCCTCGACGAGCCGACCCTCGGCCTCGACGTCACCGCCCAGCGCCGCATCCGCGGCTTCATCCGCGACTACGCCGACCGCCACGACGCCACCGTCCTCCTCACCTCGCACTACATGGCCGACGTCGAAGCCCTCGCCAAGCGCGTCATCGTCATCCACCACGGTCGCCTCTTGTTCGACGGCGCGTTGGCCGAGTTGGTCGAGCGCTTCTCCCCCCACAAGACGATCGCCGTCGACCTCGATCGCTCCGTCGCCGGTCTCGACCGCTACGGCGAGGTGGTCGCCAGCGAGGACTACCGGGCTGTCCTCCGCGTGCCGAAGGCCGACGCCGCCCGCACCACGGCCCGGCTCCTGGCCGATCTCCCGGTCGTCGACCTGACGATCAGCGATCCGCCCATCGACGAGGTGATCGACCGCGTCTTCTCCGGCGGCCGGGCCACCGCCGGCGACGAGCCGCCCCCCGCCGCCGAGGCGGTGCCGGCGTGACCGGCCTCGCCGACCTCGCGCTCCTCTACCGCGCCCAGTTCAAGATCACGATCGCGGGCCAACTCCAGTATCGCGGCTCGCTCCTCCTCTGGATGCTCGGTTTGGTCCTCCAACCGGTCATCTATCTCGCCGTCTGGGGGGCCGTCGCCCGCTCCAACGGCGGCTCGGTCGACGGCTACACCGACCGCCAGTTCGCCGCCTACTTCCTGGCGACGATGCTCGTCAACCACGCCACCTTCACCTGGATCGCCTGGGAGTTCGAGTACCGCGTCCGCCACGGCGCCCTCTCGCCGCTGCTGCTCCGCCCCGCCCACCCGATCCACAAGGACATCGCCGACAACCTGACCTTCAAGCTGCTGACCCTGGCCGTCGCCCTCCCCGCGACGGCGCTGCTGGCCCTCGCCTTCCGCCCAGTGGCCGCGATCACCCCCGCCACCGCCGTCGCCTTCGTCCCCGCCCTCCTCCTGGCGATTGCCCTCCGCTTCGCGATCGAATGGACCCTCGCCCTGGCCGCCTTCTGGACGACGCGGGTCGAACCCCTGAACCGCCTCTACTACGTCTTCGCCCTCTTCCTCTCCGGCCAAGCCGTACCGCTGGCGCTCCTCCCCGCCCCCGTCCGCCTGGTCGCCGACGCCCTGCCCTTCCGCTGGACGATCGCCTTCCCGGTCGAGCTGCTGCTCGGCCGCCTCTCGCCGAGCCGGATGATCGTCGGCTTGGTTGCCCAGGCGGCCTGGCTGGCGGTCGCGGTGGTACTCCTCCGCCTCGTCTGGGCGCGGGGCATCCGCCGCTACGGCGCGGTCGGGGCCTGAGCTGGTGACCTTTCTCCGCCTCTTCTGGCTCCACGTCCGGCTCGGACTGCTGCACGAGCTCCAGTACCGCGCCAACCTCGCGATCCAGCTCGCCGAGTCGCTGCTCAGCCTGGCCGGCGCCCTGATCGGCCTCGCCTTCGTCTTCTCCAAGACGGAAACCCTCGCGGGCTGGCGGCCGGCCGAGCTGCTGGCGATCGTCGGCGTCTACTTCCTCGTCGGCGGCGCCACCCGCGTCGTTGTCCAGCCGAGCCTGACCCGCTTCATGGAGGACATCCGGCTCGGCACGCTCGACTACACCCTGACCAAACCGGTCGACGCCCAGGTGTTGGCCAGCGTCCGCCAGATCGAGATCTGGAAAGGGATCGATCTCCTCCTCGGCGGCGGCCTCGTCGCCGTCGCCCTCGCCCGCCTGGACCGCGCGATCGGACCGCTGGAGGCGATCAGCTTCGGACTGGCGCTGGTCGCCGGCGTCGTCATCGTCTACAGCTTCCTGCTGATCCTCGCCACCTGCGCCTTCTGGCTCGTCCGCCTCCAGAACATCTTCGTCATCTTCCAGAGCATGTACGAGGCGGGCCGCTGGCCGGTCGGCATCTACCCGCCCTGGCTGCGGACGGCGCTCACCTTCCTCGTCCCGGTCGGCTTCGCGATCACGGTCCCGGCCGAAGGGATCGTCGGCCGTCTCGCCTGGCCGACCCTCGCCGGCGCCGGCGCCCTCGCCGTCGCCTTGCCGCTGCTCGCCCGCCGCTTCTGGCTCGTCGGCGTCCGCCACTACTCCGGAGCCTCGGCCTGACCCGCCTCCGAGCTAATGGCGCCGCCGGGGTCGCCGTCACCCGCCGCCCCGTCGTCCACGGCGCCGCCGGCGACCAGGCGCATGACCTCCGCCTTGGTCGCTCCACCCCGCTCGAACTCGTGGACGATCCGGCCCCGCACGAAGACGAGGACGCGGTCGCAGACGCCGAGCGTCTCCTCCAGCTCGGAGGAGGTAAAGAGGAGGGCGAGACCGTCGCGGGCCAGCCGGTCGCAGAGCGCGTAGATCTCCGACTTGGCGCCGACGTCGACGCCCCGCGTTGGGTCGTTCAGGATCAGGATCGACGGTCCGGTCGCCAGCCACTTGGCGACCACGACCTTCTGCTGGTTCCCCCCCGAGAGATTGACCACCCGCTTCTCGACGCTCTCGGTGGCGACGTTGAGCCGCCGCACGTAGTCGTCCGCCAGCTCCCCCTCCGCCCGCCGGTCGATCAGACCGACCCGGTCGACCAGCCGGTCGAGCACGGCCAGACTCGCGTTGCGGCGGATCGACCAGGCGGTCATCAACCCTTCGTCCCGCCGGTTGGCGGGGATCAACGCCAGCCCGTGCTTGATCGCCTCGAACGGCGACCGGGCGCGTCCCCGCCGCCCGCGATCGACGATCTCGCCGCCGGTCGGCGAGCCGAGCCCGAACAGGAGCTGGAAGACGTCTTCGATACCCGACCCCTCCAACCCCGCGAAGCCGAGGATCTCGCCCTCCCGCACCCGAAAATCGACCGGCCCGAGCCCGGCCCCTGAGCGCAGGCCCCGCACCTCGAGCGCGACCGGCGCGTCGGCGACCACCGGCGGCCGGACCGGGAAGGTCTCGCCCAGGCGGCGGCCGATCATCGCCGCGATCACGTCCGGGATCGTCGTCTCCGCCGTCGCCCAGGTGCCCTGGTAGCGCCCATCGCGGATCACCGTGATCCGATCAGCGATCGCGAACACCTCCTCGAGCCGGTGGGAGACGTAGATCACCGTCAGTCCCCGGTCGCGCAGCCGCCGCAGCAGGTCGAACAGCCGCTCCGACTCGCCCGCGCTCAGGGCCGAGTTCGGCTCGTCCATGATGATGATCTCGGACTGCTGCTGGAGCGTCCGCGCGATCTCCACCACCTGC
>JBBSNJ010000214.1:0-5840 GCA_038232775.1 Thermomicrobiales bacterium | reverse complement strand
TCAAGAAGTCGCGCACGGCCTCTTGCACGTTCTGGTCGAGCAAGAAACGGAGCAGGAGTGCCGTCACCGCGGGTTCATCAGGCGGCGGTCAGGCCGCGGCGGCGCCCTTCGTGGGCGATGGCGGCGGCGATGTCCTCGACGGTCAGGTCCGGGTAGGCGCGCCGGATCGCCGCCGCGTCAGCGCCGTCCTCGTGGAAGTGCCAGACGGCGGAGGTTGGGATGCGGGTGCCCGCCAGCCGCGACGCGTTGCCGAGGACGTAGCGATGCCGGACGATCGCGCCGATGTCCTCCGGCCGGCGTTCGGTGAAGCGCGCCGCTTCCCGCTCCGTGGCGCGGGCGATCGCCGCCACGTCGATCGGCAAGACCGTTTGACCCGGTGGGGTGACCGTTAGCCAGGCGCCGCTCTCGGGATCGCGGAAGATCACGCGGCGGTTCAGGACGCCGAAGCGGAGTTCCGCCCAAGGATCGGGATGATCGGGGTAGGTTTCGCGGAGGTAGGCGCCTGTCCGTCGAAGGTCGTCCAACCTGACCCGATGCTCGCGCCGGAGCAGCGCGAGCGTTCGGAGGCTGACGACATCACGAAAACTGTAGATCCGGCGAAACGGGACCCGTGGCCGGTCGTCGATGTAGGAGGCACGGTAGACGCCGGTCTCCTCCCAGTACCGCAACACCCGCGGCGAGAGCCCCGTCAAGCGACCGACCTGCTGGCCCGTGAACGCCAAGATGCGGGACATGCGATCATCTCGGTCGGGATGCGGAACGGTCTCCGCCGACGCTCCGGGTCGGAAGCTGCGCGAACGATACCATCGCTGGCCGCCGGTTTCTGGACGCGGGTTGGCGGCTGGACGATCGTCGACCGAGCAGCGACCGCTCGGCCCGGCGGCCGATACCCCGCGCCGAGCCGATCAGGGGTGATGGTCTCCGCCCCCCGCGCTCCGCCGCTCGATCCGCAGCGGCGGCAGGCCGACGATCTCGAACGTCGCCGAGGCGATCCCGATCCCGGCCGCGTCGAGATCGCGCAGGATGTCGCGGTTCATCTCGTCCTTCAGGTCGCGGACGCCGTGCGTCTCGGCGACGAAGCGCAGCGTCAGCTCCAGCCAGTTGTCGGTCAGCCGGTAGTAGACCTTCGGCTCCGTCCCCGCCGGCTCGACGAAGTAGCGCCGCTGGAGCTGCTCCAGCGCCCGCCGGCTGGCCTCGGTCGACCCCCCGACGTGGCGCTGGGCGGCCGCCAGCAGGATCGCCTCGGCCCGCTCGCGGTCGGCCTGGTAGCTGATCGGCAGGCTGATTTCCTCCCAGATGTAGGGGAAGTCGCGCGAGTAGTTGTAGATCGGCTCGTCGAAGATCTTGTCGTTCGAGACGGTCACGATCCGGCCGGTGTACTGGCGGGAGCGGACCCACATCGGCGGGTCCGCCCCCTGCACCGACGGCGGCTGGCCCATCTCCAGGATCGAGGTCTGGATCAGCCCGAGCCCGATCACGTCGCCGCGGACCCCCCCCATCGTGATCCGGTCGCCGACGGTGAAGTTGTCGCCGCGCAGGATCACGAAGTAGCCGGCGATCGCCGTCACCACCCGCTGCAGGGCGAACGCCAGCCCGGCAGTGACCAGCCCGAGGGCGGTGGCGAGCCGGGTCGGGTCGTCGAACCAGATCGAGAGCAGCCCCAGGATCAGCAGGACCGTCGTCCCCAGGTTGATCCCCTGCCGCGTCCAGAACCGGGTCTGCTCGTCGACCCGGCCCCGGATGCCCCGCCGCGTCAGCGCCCGCAGTCCCCGCCGCAGGAGCCAGACGAGCACGAAGAAGACGACCGTGTAGAGGAGTTTTTGGCCGTTCTCGGGGTTGAAGCCGACCAAGCGGACTCCGAACAGTTCCACCCGCTCCTCCTACGACCGCGGCGAACGGGCGCGGCCCGCGCCGGCCACCAGCCGGGTGGCCCCCAGCCCCCCCGCTCCGTCCCGGCTCCAGACCCACTTGGCCGCCCGCTCTACCCGCTCCTGGTCGGCGTCGACCTCGATCTCCGCCGCCGCGCTCTCGACCGCCAGCCGCGCCTCCCGCGCCAGCGGCTCCCGCCGATCCTCGGGCACCAGCGCCGCGACCCGTCCCATCATCGTCACCAGGTGCTCCATCACCGTCGCGTCGGCGGCGCCGAAGTGCCGCACCTGGCTGAAGGCGACCCCCACCAACTGCTCGAACGACGGCCCCCGCAGCACGACGCGGTTCGTCCCGTCCTTGCCGGTCCGGAGCTCGACTGGGCGGTCGCGCTGCCCCACCGTGACCAGCGCCTCGGCCAGCCGGTCGATGGCGATCATCGCCGTCGTCGGGTCGTTGATGCCCGGGGAGAGGGCCTTGAGGGCGATGTCGGCCAGTTGCCGCAGCCCCAGATCGAGGTCGTGCTGCAGCGTCCGCTCCGACCCCTGCCCCATCGCCCGCCGCACGCCGTCGACCACCGGCGGGGTGAGCGCGCCGACCGGCCAGATCGAGGCCAGCGGCTCCCCCGGCAGCACGTAGTGGCCGATCTCCGGCTCCGGCCGGATCGTCAGCGACTCCCCCTCGGCCAGACCGAACAGCGCCTCGGCGTCGATCGCCTGCAGGTAGCCGCCCCGCTCGGCGCGGACGACGCCGGGCACCGCCTCCGGCATCACCGGCTCCGGCTCCGATTGGGCCGGCAGCCCGGTCTCCTTCGGGTAGAGCACCTCGATCAAGGCGAGAGTGTCCTGGGCGGCGCGGTCGATGATGACCGAGGCCCGGATCGACTGGGCGGCGTGGTTGATGTAGTAGATCAGGAACCCGATGCAGACGATCGCCAAGAGGATCGCCAGCGTCACCGACGCCGCCGGCACGAACGCCGTTCCCTGCTCAGGGGCTTCTCGCACCGTCCGCAGCACCAACAGGCAGTAGGTGAAGGTGCCGATGAAGGCGCCGAGGACCAGCTTGTTGCCCCGGTCGCTGGTGAAGGTCCGCAGCACGCGGGGGCTGAACTGGCTCGAGGCGAGCTGGAGGGCGACGATCGTGATCGAGAAGACGACGCCGGTGACGGTGATCATCGTCCCCGAGATCGCCGAGAGCACCTCCCGCGCCCCGGAGGCCCCCGCCCCGAAGAGCCAGAGGACGGCCGGTCCCTTCCGGGAGATCAGTACCTGGTCGAGCTGGATCATCCCTAGGGCGAGCGCGATCGCCCCCGCCGTCATCAGCGCCGGGATGAACCAGAGGCTGCCCTGCAACCCGTACCACCGCCCTGAGAATCGTCCCAACGCCGCCCACGTCCTTCCTCGGCCACGCGGCCGTCAGCCCACCCGGCCACCCGGCCGGTCGTGCCGCTACGCCTTCGTCCGCCGAGATGCTCGGCGCCCTTCGTCCGCACGGCCCGTACCGGAAGCCTGGCCAGCCGGCCGGCACGGAAGATGCGACCCCGCGCCGCGACCGGCGGGCCGGACCGACGACGCGCTCGGCGGTGGGCGACGACCACCCACCGTGGCCGGCGAGGGGCGAGATGTTCTTCCAGAGTTGGGCGGGGATCGGGCGGACGCTGCTGATCGGGACGCTCGCCTATCTGGCGCTCGTCCTCATCCTCCGCATCTCCGGCAAGCGCACCCTCTCCAAAATGAACGCCTTCGACTTGATCGTCACCGTCGCCCTTGGCTCGACCCTGGCGACCATCCTCCTCTCCGAGGGGGTCGCCCTGGCCGAAGGGATCACCGCCTTCTGCCTCCTGGTCGGCCTCCAGTTCGTGATCACCTGGCTCTCGGTCCGGTCGCCGGCGGTCAGCCACCTGGTCAAGGCGGAACCGACGCTCCTGTTCTACCAGGGCCGCTTCCTCCAGGGGCAGCTCCGGCAGAGCCGGGTCCTCGAGACGGAGGTGCGGGCCGCCGTCCGCGCGCAGGGCGTCGCCTCGCTCGACGAGATCGAGGCGGTCGTGCTCGAGACCGACGGCAGCTTCACCGTCGTCGAGCCGAGCGACGCCCCCGCCACCGCCCTCGCCGGCCTCGGCGGCAAGGCGATCGATCCCGTCGCCTAGCGCGCGGTGCCCGAGCGTCGTCGCCCGTTGTGCTCGGCGGCCGGCGGCGACCGAGGTCGGCCTCGGGCGGCAGGCGAGATCGGCCGCGCCCCCCCCGATCGCACGCCGACGACGTTTCCGACAACCGCTGTCGGCCCCGCTCGCCCGGCCGTCATCCGGGAGCCGGGTGAGCGCTTCCGCTTCCGTGGGAGAAACCCTCACCCCTTCAGCTCCGCTCCTGGCAGGCTCCCGACCCCCTTCCCCCTGTCCCGCTGTCCCGGGCGCGGGCGAGGGGAGCCGGTCCCGCCTCCGGTTGTCGACTGGTTCGACCGGATTCGGTGTCAGGCCCCACCCGATCCCGGGTCGGGTGTCTGCCGCCACGATCGCCCCCGATCCTCCCCGCCTCGGGGGTCGCCCCCGCCGGCACCAGACCGGGGCGGTCCCCGAGCTCGCGGGCGAGGGCGGCGGGGAGGGTATCATGGCTGTCCCGCCCAGGTGCCTGGCGGGGCCCGCCGCGGCCGGTTCGGGGCGACGTCCGGTCGGTTTGCTGGGGGCGGTTCGGCGGGTCGCTGGGTTCGTCGTCTCGCCGCGGAACCGTTCGCTCTCGGCGGCGACCACGACCGCGGCGGTCGCGGGGACCACCCGAGGCCGCGATCAGCGGCGGAGCGCACGGCGCACCCGCCGCCGGCCGGCTCGCGGTCGGCACCGCCCTTGCGGGCGTCGGCTGCCTTCGGTGCCCTCCGGCGCGGGCGACGGCGCGGCTCGCCCAGGGGACGACCCATGATCGGGAACGGATGACGCCGAATCCCCCCCCAGCCGGACCACCCCCGACCCCGCGCGCGACCAACCCCAAGCGGGCGCGGGCCGAGCCCGAGCGGTTCGAGCTGCTGGACCACCTCCAGGCGCTGACCGAGCCGCTGATGGTCGTGCTCGGGCTTGTCTTCCTCGTCCTGCTCCTGGTCGACTTCGCCGCCCCCGACCTGAGCGCCGTCCAGCGAACCTGGCTCGATCGGGCGACGATCGCGATCTGGGCCGCCTTCCTGGTCGATTTCGGCGTCCGCTTCTTCGTCGCCCCCGCCAAGTTCCGTTTCCTGCGCGAGAACGTGCTGACGATGGTCTCGCTCGCCCTCCCCTTCCTACGGCCGTTGGCCGCCTTCCGGGCGCTGCGCTCGCTGCGCGCCCTGCGGGCCGTCCGCTCGCTCAGCCTGGTCCGCCTGCTCGGGGGGGTCAACCGGGGGATGCGGCTGCTGCGGCGGGTGACCCGCGGCCGCCAGTTCGTCTACGTCGCCGCCCTGACCGTCTTCGTCGTGCTGGCCGGGGCGGCCGGCGGTCTCTACTTCGACCGCGGCGTCCCCGGTGCCCCGATCCAGAGCTTCGGCGACGCCCTCTGGTGGTCGGCGACGCTGATGACGACGATGAACAGCGAGGCCTACGTCGTCAGCCCGGAGGCGCGCGTCATCGCCGTCCTCCAGCGCCTCTACGCCGTCAGCGTCTTCGGCCTCGTCACCGCCTCGATCGCCAGCTACTTCGTCGGCCGCGACGCCGAGGCGCGAGGCGAATCCGCCCCCGCCCCCGCCGCCACCGCCCCCGCCACCGTCCCCGCCACCGCCGCGCCCGACGCCGAGCTCGCCGGGTTGCGGACGGAGGTGGCAACTCTCCGCCGGGAGGGGGCCGCCCTGCGGGAGGAGTTGGCGGCGACCCGGCGCGCGCTCGACCGCCTCGGCGCGGGTCGCGGCTCGCCGACGCCGACGCCCCCGGCGGGCGCAGGGGGCGCGTCGTGAGCGAGGTCGCCGCGTCGCTGCTCGCGGTCGCCGCCCTGGCGGCGCTGCACCTGGTCGCCGGCCGGCTC
>JBBSNJ010000213.1:0-5843 GCA_038232775.1 Thermomicrobiales bacterium | reverse complement strand
GCCGGGGGCGGGGCGGGGCCGGGGGCGGGCGGTGGGCGGCGGTGGCGCTCTTGGCGATCGCCTTCGTCCAGCCGACCGGGCTGGAGCTCTCCGGGTCGTGGCTGGGGTGGCCGCGGGATGCGAGCTGGGAGCCGTGGTGGCGGGGCGACCCGCGGCGGACGGGGGTGGCGGCGCTGGCGCGGGACGTCTCGCCGGTCGATCCGGGAGGGGCGGGGGAGTTCCTGCAGGGCCGGCTGGCGGCCGAGGGACCGTTCCGCTACGCGGGGTACGGCGGGGTCGGGCGGCCGGAGCAGTGGCCGCCGACGCCGAACTACATGGAGCGGCGGCTCGACCCGGCGATCGGAGCGATCCTGACCAACGGCCGACCGCTGGCGCTCGGGCTGTACGACGTCCAAGGATACGACCCGCTCCAGCTCGGGCGCTACGTCGAGTTCGTGGCGGCGCTGAACGGGTACCCGATCGACTACCACGTCGCCTACGTGATGCCCGAGGGGGTGGGGTCGCCGCTGCTCGATCTGCTCGACGTCCGCTACCTGGTGGTCGACGCGGCGCTGCCGGTGACGCGGGACGACGTCGCGGTGATCGCGGCCAACGCGCGGGAAGTCTTCCGGAGCGGACGGGCGGTCGTCTACCAGCGGCTCGCCAACCCGCCGCACGCCTGGGTCGTCCACGAGGGGCGGTCGGTGGCGCGGGGGGAGGCGCTGCCGCTGCTGACGAGCGGCGCGGTCGATCCGCGGCGGACGGCGCTGGTGGAGGGGGCGCTGCCGCCGGGGCTGGCCGAGGCGGGGACGCTCGAGCCGGTCGGGCCGGAGCCGCCGCCGCTGGAGTCGGCGCGGGTGGAGCGGTACGAGCCGGAGCGGATCGAGCTGGCGGTGACGATGGGGACGCCGGGGTTGCTGGTGGTGAGCGAGGTCTGGGAGTCGGGGTGGCGGGCGTACGTGGGGGGGGAGCGGGTGGCGATCGTGCCGACGTTCCACGCGCTGCGGGGGGTGCCGGTGCCGGCCGGCGAGTCGCGGGTGGTGCTGCGCTACGAGCCCCCGGCGCTGCGGGCCGGGTTGGCGGTCAGCGGGGGGACGCTCGTCCTGATGCTGATCGCCTGCGGGGCGGCGGGGTGGGACCGAGGGCGGCGCTCGCGGCGGTCGAGGTTCGCGATCGCCGGGTCGTCGCGCGACAGTCGCCGGCGATCGTGGGGGCCGCGGTCGCGGTTGCCCTCCCGCCGAGCATCGCCCCCCTCCGCCTGACGCGACGAGAGCCCGGCGCAACCGGGCGGCGCGCTGGGGTCGGCCGGACGCTGGCCGGGTTCGCGGCCGCGGTTGGCTAGACCCGGGAGGGGTCGCCGGCCTCGATGTCGGGCCGCGGTCGCGGCGGGGCGGCGACCGCGGGAGCGGCGGGCGCTACTTCGGCCGGCGGGGGCGGTTGGTGCGGCTTCGTCGGCGTGATGCTGAAGATCGCGAGACCAAGGACCAAGGCGATCAACCCGAGAACCCGGCCCAACGTCTCCCCAATCCCAGCGCCGATGACGGCGAGGCCGAGCACGATCAGCAGGACCGAGAGGATCAAGCGAGTCCGCGACACACCGAAGAACATGGCGGTAATGGCTCCTTCGGGCACGACCGGGCGACCATTCGCCCCGACTCGAAGCATCGCCCGAATCGGCGCAGAGCGCGTGCCACGCCGAGGACGCGAGACCGCGGCCGGTCCGGTGCCGACCGGCTCGCGCTGCGGCCGATCAGCACCAGCCGCGCGCTACCGCTGGGGGCTGGGCAGCCGCCGAGGGGACCGTGAGACCGGGGCGTGGCGGCGTCCGGCGCCTTGCCTCCCCTGGTGGCCGCCGCGACCCGACGCGGGCCACGGTGACGCTGCTCGGCTTCGTCCTCGTCACGGCGACGGCGAGTCGGCAAGCGGCGCCGCGCCGTGGCCTCGGCGCGGCGTCGTCGCGGCTGCCGTGGCCAACCGCGCCTTCTCCCCGCGAAGCTCCCGCTCCTTCATCCCGACAGCGGCAGCACTCGACCATTGCCGGATCGGCGATGCGCCGACCGAGCGCCGGAGGGAGCTGGCACGGCACCACATTGGACCGCGCCGCCGGCGCGGCGCGACCGAGGGGAGAGAGCTTCCCGCCGACGTTCTTGCGCCGGTGCGCGATTTCGATCGTTCTGGACAAGGTTCAGGCCGAACGGAGGCGACGCCAGGACGAAACCGGCGCTCTCGGCCGCGCCTGATACTGAGCGCACGGGGCTTCGCGCTCGGCCAGCACCAGCGCTTCCCTGCGGAACTCGCGCCCACCGACATCGCGGCGAGCCATCTCCCGGTTCCCCTCGATGACGGACCGGATCGCCTCCCCGCGACGCTCCCGCGCCTCGTCGAGGATCGGCGCTGGGGGTCGGCAGCCGGCAACTCCTCGCCGGAGTCGATCCATCACTCGTCGTCTTGCTCGAACACCACCGTCCATGTCTCCCGAGGCGCGTTCCTCGAACCCACGGGCCTGATGCACCAGGGGACGAGCGATGAGGGGACAAGCGGGCGGGGATGCGGTCGCACTCGTTCTCTCGACCACGGTGCGACCGACCGGTCGACTGAGGAAACCAGGAGGTTGGTTACCTGCTATCAAGTTGGAGATAGGTGTTTCCCTTCGAGATCACGGTTGGTCTACGCTCCCGCAGACGGAGACGCCTCGGCATTGATCGCCCGATTTCACTGGACGGTGGAAGGGTTCGATCGGTTCGCCGCGTCCTCCCCGTTCAGTGCCAGCGACCGCTCCAGGATCGCTTCATCGCTCGTCTCGGCGGGATCAGCGAGCCAAGCGCGAGCGGTCCGAGCGGTGCGGTCGAGGGCGGCTGCGAGGCAGCGAGTGTCTGGCACGACGGAACGAGACCAACCTCTTGGCGGAGAAGGATGCGCCATTGCGGCAGCAGATCGCTCCACGCCTCGCGCGCGGCTAGGCGGGGGTACCCGGAGCCGATGCCCCTCGTCGCGCAGCGTCCTGAAATCGGGCGCGGACGTGGGCGAGCAACTCGCGCCCCTGCGGCGTCTCGGCGTGCCAATACAGCCAGCCGTTGAACCTGGTCACCCCGAGCAGCGGCGCAAACGCCTCGTCCGACGGTGAGCGGTAGACCCGTCCCTGCCAGGCGATCTCACCGGCGGCCGTTAGCTCCGCCCGCGCCGCGTCCCGCCTGCCGCGTCCCACCAGAACGAGGGCGGTCTCGGCTTGGAGAAACCCGGCCGCGATCAGATCCCGCAGGCTGACCCCATGGTACGCCTTGCGCGTCCGTTCCTCGGCGGAGGCGTCCGTCTCGACTTCACTTGCCGGCTCGCCCGTCTCCGGGAGGCCGCTGAGACCGCCGGCGGAGGGGGCCGGCGAGGCTGGTCGGGCGGCGCTGGACACAGGAGACGACCTCGGGGCGTGGTGCCCGTGGCGGGGCGGGATGGGCAGGGCCGCGATCGGCGTGCCGAGGTGACTCCGGAACCATTGCGCCACGTCTTGCGCCGTCGCGTTGATGTCGCGCTCGGCCAGCGCCCGCCGGAGGTAGCGGATGGTCGGCGATCCGGCGTCGAGCAGGACGTCCCGCAGCGCGGTGTCGAGGCGGCGCTGGTTGAGCCAGGTGCGCACCCCGCTCGGGGTGGTCATGCTTTGGCGGGAGAGCTGCCAAACTTGCCCGAACAGGGCGTCGAACTCGGCGTCGCTGTTGAAGGCGAGCAGGTCGAGGCCTAGCACCCGCTTGGCCACCAGGTCGGGCTTGAGGAAGGTGTTGAAGAACTGGAGTTCGCGCCCGTTGGTCAAAGCCGCCCACTCGATGCCCTCGACCGCGCAGTATTGGATCAGTTGGGCGGCGTGCTTGTCGGTCAGGTCGCTCTGGAGGGGTTTGGCCTCGATCGCGAGCAATAGCCCTCCCGGCCCGGTCATGACGTAGTCGATGAACTCTTGGGAGTTGCGGACGTAGTACTCCCGGGTCACGACGCCAATCCCCTCCCAGCCAAGGGCGGCGATGATCGGCTCGATGAAGTTGGCCTTGGTGTCGGACTCGCTGAGCCGGGGCGGGGTCTCTTGGGCGAGGAACGTCTTGACCTGGGCGAGCCGCCCGCGTATCGCAGCCTTGGCGTCGTCCATCAATGCCCGGCCTCCCGACCGTCCTGACGAAGCGGCCAAGCGGCATTATCGCGCTGGCTTCGCCAGCGTCAAGCCCGCGACGACCCGCCCGCCCTTCGCCGCCCAGTACCATCGCTTCACGCGCACAGCGGTCGGAGCCGGTCGACATCATCTCCGACCGTCGGCCGACGCGGGACGCCCCACCTGCGCCGCTCGACGTGGCCGGGAAGGCGTTGTGGCCGTCCCCAACGTCCTGGTTGTATGCGGCACCTTCGAGGGATTTTGCGAGCCCCCGGCGAGTCGAGGGAAATGAGCGTCCATCATTGGCAGGACGCCCGGCGTCCGAAGTCACCGAACGTCCGGCGTTGGGGACGCGATTGAAGCCGGAATCCTCCCCACCGCTTGCGTCCCTCCCACATGGGTGCTTGAATCGCCCGACTTTCAAGCCGGAGAAGCAGGGGAGGGAGCGTGTGGACTACCAAGGGCGGCTGACGAAGGTCCAGGCGGCGATGGCGGAGCGGGGCGTCACGGCGATGTTCCTGCCGCGGGGGGCGAATCTCTTCTACCTGACCGGGGTGCGGCGGCAGCTCGAACACGGGACCGACCACAACGCCTACGGCGACTGGCTAGCCGGCGGCTACCTGGGGCCGAGCGGCCCGGTCGAGCTGGTCGTCCCCCGGATGGGCGGCCAGTTCTTCGTCGGCGAAGCGGAGGGGAAGCCGTGGCTCGGCGGCGTGCGGCTGATCCAGGAGGGGGAACGGCCGGACGCCGTGCTGCGCCAGACGCTGGCGGGCCTGGGCGTCGGCGGCGGCGGCGGCGGGCGGGCGCGGGTCGCGGTCGACGAGCGGGCCTGGGCGCGGTGGACGATCGCCGCCGCCGCACTCTTCCCCGGGATCGAGCTGGTCGACGCCAACGAGCTCATCGCCCCGCTGCGGATGATCAAGGACGGGGAGGAGATCGCGGCGATGCAGCGCGCCTCGGACGTGGCGGACGCCGTCTGGCGCGAGCTGCTGCCGCTGGTCCGGCCGGGCGCGACCGAGCTCGAGCTGACGCACGAGATCGAGCGCCGCTTCGCCCGCCTCGGCGCCGAGTACACCTCGTACCCGACCGCGGTCTACGTCAGCGGCGCCGGCCACGGCGACGCCGGACGGACGGGGGGCGCCGGCGGGCGGACCCTGGCGCCCGGCGACTCGGTGATGTTCGACTTCGGGGGGGTGGTCGACGGCTACTGCTCCGACTTCGGCCGCTCGGTCTTCGTCGGCGAGCCGCCGACCGAGTACCGGCGCGCCCACGAGGCGGTGATCGCCGCCCAGGCGGCGGGGATGGCGGCGCTGGTGGCCGGCAAAGGGACGACGGCGGGGGCGAACGCCGCGGCCCGCCGGGTGATCGCCGAGGCGGGCTTCGACGAGGGGTTCACCCACCGCTTGGGCCACGGGATCGGCGTCACGGTCCACGAGCCGCCGTTCATGGACGGGGTCGACCAGACAGTGTTCCGCGAGGGGATGCTCTTCACGGTCGAGCCGAGCGTGATCGTCCCCGGTCGCTTCGGCAACCGGATCGAGGACGTCGTGCTGGTGACCGCGACCGGGGGCGAGCCGCTCGGGAACGTGCCGCGGGAACTGTTCGTCGTCGGCTAGCCAGACGGCAGACGGCAGTAGCCAGGAGTCAGTTGGCAGTTGGCAGTGGCCACTGGCCAGTGGCCGATGATCGGTGAGGGGGGGCCGGCGTCCTCCCCATCTCGAAGAGGTCCGGCCGCCGG
>JBBSNJ010000212.1:0-5875 GCA_038232775.1 Thermomicrobiales bacterium | reverse complement strand
CGGCGGGGCGGGGGGGGGGGCGCGGGGCGCGCCCGGCGCCCCCCCCGCCCCCGGCCTGCCCCCCCCCCCGGCGCCATCGACGCCGCCCCGCGCCACCTGCCTCTTCGAGCTGATCTACTTCGCCCGCCCCGACAGCCTGCTCGACGGCCAGCGGCTCCACCTGGCCCGGCAGCGGATGGGGGAGGAACTGGCGCGGGAAGCCCCGGCCGAGGCCGACGTCGTCGTTCCCCTCCCCGACTCGGCCGTCCCGGCCGCGATCGGCTACGCCCGCGCTTCCGGCATCCCCTACGCCGAGGCGCTGATCAAGAACCGCTACATCGGCCGCACCTTCATCCAGCCAGACCAACGGCTGCGCGATGTCGGCGTCTCACTCAAGTTCAACGCCCTACCCGAAGTCTTGGCCGGGAAGCGCGTCATCCTGGTCGACGACACGATCGTCCGCGGCACGACCAGCCGCCCGATCGTCCAGCTCCTGCGCCAGGCCGGGGCGACCGAGGTCCACATGCGAGTCCACGCCCCGCCGATGATGTGGCCCTGCTACCTCGGGGTCGACCTCGCCCGCCGCGAGGAGCTGATCGCGGCCCGCCTGACCGTCCCCGAGATCGGTCGCTACATCGGGGCCGACAGCATCGGTTATCTCTCGCTCGAAGGTCTCCTGCACGCCATCGACGCCCCCGGCGCCGGCTACTGCACCGGCTGCCTGACCGGCCGCTATCCGATCCCGGTCCAGCTCCCACTCGACAAGTTCGATCTCGAACGGACGCCCGAGCGGCGTAACACGGCGGCGATCGCCCCGTTGACGCCCCCCGAGCCGCCCGCCTAGAATCGCGTCCGTCGGCCACCGCAGCGCCGACGCTGGAGGGCCGTCAACCGTGGCCGTGGATGCTCCCGCCAACGCCGAAGCCGGCACCGCCGCCCCCGTCCCCGAGGCGCCGCGGGCGACCGCGCTGCGCGACCGCCACCTCGCCCTCGGCGCCCGGATGATCCCCTTCGCCGGTTGGCTGATGCCGGTCCAGTACCAGGGGATTCTGGCCGAGCACCGGGCCGTCCGCGACGCCGGTGGGCTGTTCGACCTGGGCCACATGGGGCAGGTCGAGGTCGCCGGCGCCGACGCCCTCTCCTTCCTGCAAGCGGTCACGACCAACGACGTGGCGGCGCTGGCGCCGGGCGCCGCCCACTACTCGCTCTTGTCGAACGAGCAGGGCGGGGTGATCGACGACATCATCGTCTACCGCCGGCCGCTTCCGATCGAGTCGCCCGCCTTCATGGTCGTCGTCAACGCCTCGAACCGGGAGAAGGACGTCGACTGGCTGCGGCAACAACGGGCGGCGCGGCCCGAGCTCGACGTCGACGTCGAGGACCGCTCAGACGAGACCGGGATGATCGCGATCCAGGGGCCGAAGGTGGGCGAGATCGTCGCCCGGCTGACCGACGCTGACCTGGCGCCGCTCGCCCCCTTCAGCTGGGTGGAGGCCGAGGTCGCCGGCGTGCCGGCGATGGTCGCCCGCACCGGCTACACGGGAGAGGACGGCTTCGAGTTCTACGTCCCGAACGGGCGGGCGGGGGAGCTCTGGGACGCGCTGCTCGCTGCCGGCCGCGGCGACGGTCTGGTGCCGGTCGGCCTCGGCGCCCGCGACACACTCCGCCTCGAAGCCCGGATGCCCCTCTATGGCAACGAGCTGGCCGACGACATCGGCCCGCTGGAAGCGGGGCTGGGGTGGGCGGTCAAGCTCGACAAGGGGGAGTTCGTCGGGCGGGCATCGATGGCGCGGATGAAGGAGACCGGCCCGCCCCGCCGCACCGTCGGCTTCAAGCTCCGGGAGCGGTCGGGTGCCCCCCGCCACGGCCACGAGGTGCGGGCCGAGGGGCGACCCGTCGGACAGGTCACCAGCGGCGCCTTCTCGCCGACGCTCGGCGAGAACATCGGCCTGGCGCTGATCGAGCGCGAGGCAGCGGGCGTCGGTCGCCCGCTCGAAGTCGTGATCCGGGGGCGGGCGGTGCCGGCCGTCCAGGTCAAGCTCCCCTTCTACCGCCGGCCCGGCGCCGGCAAGAACTAACGCCGTCTCGGGTCGCCGTCGCGGACGGACCGGCCCCTCATCACGGAGAGCAGGCATCCATGAGCGCCCCGGCCGATCTTCGCTACACCCGGACCCACGAGTGGCTGCGCCAGGAGGGCGACGTGGCCACGATCGGGATCACCGACCACGCCCAGACCGAACTCGGCGACATCACCTACCTCGAACTGCCGGAGATCGGCGACGAGGTCTCCCAAGCCGAACCGTTCGGGATCGTCGAGTCGGTCAAGGCCGCCTCCGACATCTACGCCCCGGTCGACGGCGAGGTCGTCGAGCGGAACGAGGACGCCGTCGGCGCCCCCGATCTGGTCAACGCCTCCCCCTACGAGCGCGCCTGGCTGATCAAGGTCCGCCTCAAGGACGCCGCCCAGGTCGAGTCGATGATGGCCCCCACCGACTACGACGCCTTCGCCGAAACCGCCGCCACCCACTGAGATGCCACCCTCCGGCAACTGCCAACTGGCAACTGGCAACTGGCAACTGGCAACTGGCAACTGGCAACTGATAACTAACAGCTGGCGTCCGCCGCCACCTCCACCGGTAGAGGACCGAAGGCCATGAGCTTCAACCCGCACACGGACGACGACCGCGCTTCGATGTTGGCGACCGTCGGGGTCGACCGGATTGAGCGTTTATTCGACGCGGTCGACGGCGGGGCGCGGTTCCCCGAGCTCGACCTCCCGCCCGCCCTGACCGAGATGGAGGCGGCGGCGCGACTGGCGGAGCTGGCCGGGCAGAACCAGCCGGCCGGAGACGGGAACGTCTTCTTGGGGGCCGGATCCTACCACCACTACGTGCCGGCGGTCGTCGGCCAAATCGTCTCCCGCGGGGAGTTCTCCACCGCCTACACCCCCTATCAACCGGAGGTCGCCCAAGGGACGCTCCAGGTGATCTACGAGTTCCAGAGCATGGTCGCCGCGCTGCTCGGACTCGACGTCGCCAACGCCTCGATCTACGACGGGGCAACCGCCCTCGCCGAGGGCGTCCTCGTCACCGTCTCCGCCAGCCGCCAGAAGCAGCGGGTTGTCGTCGCCGGCACGCTCCACCCGCGGTACCGGGAGGTGCTGCGGACCTACGTCACCGGCCTCCCGGTCGAGCTGGTCGAGCTGTCCCTTCCGGAGTCGGGGTTCGTCACCCGGCTCGAAGACGTCGCGCCCCACCTCGGGCCGGACGTCGCCTGCCTGGTCGTCCAGTACCCTTCTTTCTTCGGTGGGCTCGAGGACGTGGAAGCGATGGCGGAGGCGGTCCACGCCGCCGGTGGCGCCTTGGTCGTGGCGACCAACCCGGTGCCGCTCGGGCTGCTCCGCTCGCCGGGCGAGCTCGGGGCCGACGTCGCCACCGCCGAGGGGCAGCCGCTCGGGGTGCCCCAAAGCTTTGGCGGTCCCTACGTCGGCCTCTTGGCGACCCGCCAGCGCTTCCTCCGCCAGATGCCCGGGCGCCTCGCCGGGGTCACCCACGACAGCGACGGCCAGCGCGGTTTCGTCCTCACCCTCCAGACCCGCGAGCAGCACATCCGGCGGGAGAAAGCGACCAGCAACATCTGCACCAACCAGGGCTTGATGGCGACCGCGGCGACCGTCTACATGGCCAGCCTCGGCCCCGGCGGTTTCCGCGAGGTCGCCAGCCGCGGCTACCAGAACGCCCACTACCTGGCCGACCAGGTCGGCGCGATCGAGGGTTACCGGCTGCCGTTGGCCGCCCCCTTCTTCCACGAGTTCGTGGTCGAGGCGCCGTTCCCCGCGGCCGAGGTCAACGCCCGGCTGCTGGAGCGGGGGATCATCGGCGGCTACGATCTGGGGCGGCTCGACCCCGGTCTCGACCACCACCTCCTGCTCTGCGCCACCGAGCTGAACGGCCGCGCCAGCATCGACCGCCTGGTGGAGGCGCTGCCGCGGTAGCGAGGGACCGCGGCCGGCTCGGGCCGGGCCGGGCCGAGCATCGACGACGACGCGGGACCGGCGCCGCCTGTGGTACTATCGGCTGCCGTCGCGACAGCCGAGAGGCCCAGGTCGCCGCCGCGGGAGGATCCGCGCCGGCACCCTTCCCTCCGGACAGAGCGGGCCGTCGGCCCCGTCGCCCAGCCGGGGCGTCCGTCGCCGCTCCGGCTCGCAGCTAGCATCGCGGGGAATCCGTGGCCAAACCGATCGTCGCCGTCGTCGGGCGCGCGAACGTCGGCAAATCGACCCTCTTCAATCGCCTCGTCGGCGAGCGCCGCGCCATCGTCGAGGACGAGCCCGGCACCACCCGCGATCGCGTCTACGGCATCGCCGACTGGGGCGGGCTCGAGTTCACTTTGGTCGACACCGGCGGCTTGCAGGACGCCAAGGAGATCGCCTCCGCCTCTGAAGGGGAGATCGCCCGCCACACCCGCGAGCAAGCGCGGACCGCGATCGACGAGGCCGACGTGATCGTCTTCATGGTCGACGCCAAGCTCGGGGTCAACGCCGGCGACCACGAGGTGGCCGACCTCTTGCGGCGGACCGACAAACCGACGATCCTCGCCGCCAACAAGGCCGAGACCCCAGAGCGGCGCGAGGCGGCCGTCGAGTTCTACGAGCTGGGGCTCGGTGAGCCGATCGCGATCTCCGCCTACCACGGCTCCGGTACCGGCGACCTGCTCGACCGAGTGGTCGAGGCGTTGCCGGAAGCGGAGGAAGAACCGGTGATCGAGGGGCCGGCGATCGCGATCGTCGGTCGCCCCAACGTCGGCAAGAGCCGCCTCCTCAATGCCCTGCTCGGGGCCGAGCGCTCGATCGTCAGCGACCTGCCGGGGACCACTCGCGACAGCCTCGACACCGGCCTCATCTGGGCCGGCAACCCCCTGACCTTGATCGACACCGCCGGCATCCGCCGCCGGGGCCGGATCGAGCAGGGGATCGAGCAGTTCAGCGTGCTGCGCTCGATGCGGGCGATCGACCGCTCCGACGTCGTCCTGCTCGTCGTCGACGCCGTCGAAGGGTTCACCAGCCAGGACCTGCACATCGCCGGCTACGTCGAAGAGCAGAAGAAGGGCGTCGTCGTCGTCGTCAACAAGTGGGACCTGATCGAGAAGGACGCCAAGACGATGGACGATTATCGGGCCCAGGCGCGGGAGGCGCTCGACTTCATGCCCTACGCCCCGCTCGTCTTCGTCTCCGCGAAGTTCGGCCAGCGAGTGCAGCAGATCCTGGAGATGGCGCTCGACGTCGTCGGCGAGCGCCAGAAGCGGGTGCCGACCGCGGCGCTGAACAAGGTCGTCCGCGACGCCGTCGCCGCTCATCCGCCACCGACCCGGCCCGGCAAGTGGATCAAGTTCTACTACGCGACCCAGGCCGACGCCGCACCGCCCACCTTCGTCTTCTTCTGCAACGACCCGAAGCCGATCCACTTCACCTACCGCCGCTACCTGGAGAACCAACTGCGGGAAGCATTCGGCTTCGTCGGCGCGCCGATGCGGCTGAGCTTCCGCGGCCGCGACGAAGGGCGTTGAGGTGGCACCGGTCGCGGCCGGCCTGCTCCTGGTCGGTCTCGGCTACGGCTCCGGCGCCGTGCCCTGGGGGGTCGTCCTCGGCCGTGCCTTCGGTCGGATCGACCTCCGCCGCCACGGCAGCGGCTCGACCGGGGCGACGAACGCCCTCCGCGTCCTCGGCTGGCGGATCTCGTTGGCGGTCTTCGCCCTCGATTTCCTCAAGGGCTACCTCCCCGTCCTGCTGGCCCGCCTCCTGGGGGTCAACGGCTGGTGGCAGGCCGCGATCGGGATCGCCGCCGTCGCCGGCCACTGCTGGTCGCCGGTCCTCGGCTTCCGCGGCGGCAAAGGGATG
>JBBSNJ010000211.1:0-5902 GCA_038232775.1 Thermomicrobiales bacterium | reverse complement strand
GCGGCGGCGGCGTTCTCCTCGCGGATCGTCACGTTGCGCATCAGGCGGGTGGTGATCGTCCGCTTGCCGGCGACGTCGGCGAGATCGAGGAGGTCGTCGGCGGCCTGCTGCGCGGTCGGCGAGGGCGGGGCGATCGACGTGACCGGATCGCTGACGGGGGGTGCCGGGAAGGGACGCACCGGCTCGGCGTAGACGCGGCGGGCGGGGACGGCGACCAGGTCGCGCTCGGGGTAGCGGAGGGCGGTGAGCTGGCCGCCGAAGACGCAGCCGGTGTCGAGGTTGAGGGTGTTGTTGACCCACTCGGGCGCGGGGACGGGGGTGTGGCCGTAGAGGACCGTGGCCCGGCCGCGGTAGTCGGCCGCCCAGGGGAGGCGGACGGGGAGGCCGAACTCGTCGGTCTCGCCGGTCGTCTCGCCGTAGAGGGCGAAGTCGCGGACGGCGCGCGAGGCCCGGCCCTGGAGCACCTCCTTCATCCCGGCGTGGGCGACGACGAGGTCGCCGCCGGCGAGGACGTAGTGGGAGACGAGGCGGTCGAGGAAGGCGACGACGCGCTCCCTGAAGGCCGACGGTTCGCGCTCGAGCTGGGCGAGCGACTCGGCGAGCCCGTTGGCGACCGTCACCGGCCGGCCCTTGAGCGCCCGCAGGAGCTTGTCGTCGTGGTTGCCGGGGAGGCAGAAGGCGTCGCCCGCCTCGTCCATCGCCATCGCCAGGCGGAGGACGTCCGGGATGCGGGGGCCGCGGTCGACCAGATCGCCGAGGAAGATCAGTTTCCGGCCCGCCGGCGGCGTGACGCGGTAGCCGGTGGCGCCGTCCTGGTCCGGCGCCGCGGCGAGGGCGTAGCCGAGTCGTTCGAGCAGATCGTGCAGCTCGTCGAAGCAGCCGTGGACGTCGCCGACGACGTCGAAGGGGCCGGGGTCGTCGCGGCGGTCGACCCAGAGCCGCTGGCGAACGATCTCGGCGGCGACGACCTCCTCCGGGGAGCGGAGGGTGTGGACGTGGCGGAAGCCTTCCCGCTCCAGGCCGCGCAGACTTTGGCGCATCTGGCGGTGCTGGCGACGGATGGCGTGCTCGGGGATGGTGCGGTCGGGACGGGTGCGGTTGCGCTCGAGGCAGAGGCGTTCCGGGAGATCGAAGGCGATGGCGACCGGGAGGACGTGGTGCTCGCGGGCGAGGGCGACGAGGGGGCGGCGGGCCTCGGGCTGGACGCTGGTGGCGTCGATCACCGTGAGGCGGCCGCGGCGGAGGCGGATGGCGGCGATCTGGTGGAGGAGGGCGAAGGCGTCGGCGGTGGCGTCGAGGTCGTTCTCGTCGTCGGCGACGAGGGCGCGGCAAGCGTCGGAGGAGAGGACCTCGGTCGGCCGGAAGTGGCGGCGGGCGAAGGTCGACTTGCCGGCGCCGGAAGGGCCGATCAGGAGGACGAGGGCGAGGTCGGGGACAGCAAGACGCGTAGGCGATGACGATTCCGCTTCGCTCATTCGCCGACCAGACGAACCCAGAGCAGGGACGGACGCACCACCTGCGCGAGCCGTCGATCAATCGTCCAGAGTTCGACATCGAAGTGGTCGGCGAGCGCGAGATAGTGGGCGTCGTAGGCGGCCGGGAGGGCGAAGCGGCGGGCGAAGTCGAGGGCAAGCAGGTGCAGACCCGCGGGCTCCTCGTAGGCGATGGGGAACTCGAGTGCGGAGCGAAGGGCGGATCGGGCTGCCTCTTCGCTGAGCGGGCCGTGGAACGCGCTGCGGTGGAGGGCGTTGGTGACTTCGTACCGGAGCAACGAGGGGGCGACGAACCGGGTTCCCTCGGCGTGCCATCGCCGCCACCGCTCCTGGATGGACTCGTCGGTCGGCTCGGTGAAGAACCGCACGACGCAACCGGCGTCAACGCAGACCGAGTTCGGCATCGCGCTCCTCCCGCATCTCGCGGATGATCTCGTCGGCGGGAGGGAGCTTCCGCCCGTGCAGGTCAAGCGCGACCTGATCGCGCGTGGTCTGCGCCCGCGTCCACCAGTCGTCTGGCTCGGTGTCTGGCGCGAGCCCCGCCAATCGATCGAACAGCGGAATCGGTACGACCACGACTTGCGGTTCTCCCTTGCGCTCGACGACCACCGGGGTCTGCTCCTCGACCACGCGGCGGAGGAGGCTCCCGAAGTGGACCCGAGCTTCCGTCGCGCTGATGGTCTCCCTCATGCCTCAGCCCCTCCGGCGCCGCGATAATCACCCATCAATCAATGGACTCTACCACGGCAGCCCTGACCGATGGTCGAGGGCCAGCGTCACCGGCGATCGTCCTTGTTCGCTCGACCTAGCGCCGTGAAGACGGCGCCCTGCGTCAGCGGGCCGACTTCGTCGTCCTCGAACCCGAGAGCCACGGACCCGACGCCATAGTCGAATCGGCTCGCCACCGCGGCGGCCCAGGCGCGGAACTCGGCCCGGGTCCACTCGAAGCGGTGGTCGCGGTGGCGGAGTTCGGCCGGGCCGAGCCCAGGGAGGAGGGCGTTGGCGTCGCGGTTGGGAGTGGTGACGACGACGGTGACGGGGCGGGCGAACTCGAATAGGGCGCGCTCGAAGGCGGCCAGGCGCCAGGGATCGAGGTGCTCGACGACCTCGACGACGGCGGCGGCGTCGAACCCTTCGAGACGGCGGTCGCGGTAGCTGAGCGCCCCCTGGAGGAGGCGGATCTTCGCCCGTTGGGCCTCGGGCAGGGGGGCAAGCGTCCGGTCGCGGGCGAGGGCGAGGGACCGGGTCGAGGCGTCGACGCCGACGATCTCCGTGAACCGGGGGTCGGGGGCGAGCAGGCGGAGGAGCTTGCCTTCGCCGCAGCCGAGGTCGAGGACGCGGCGGGCGCCGGCGTCGCCCAGGAGGCCGTGGACGGTGGCGAGCCGGAGGTCGTGGAGGCCGGGGCGGGGCTCGTCGGCTCGTTCCTGGTCGGGATCGGGAGACCGACCGGCGAGGGCCGGGGCGAGCCCGGCGGAGCCGGCGTCGGGCGGGGCGTCGGCGAGGAGGCGGGCGAGGGCGTCGGCGACGAGCGGGCGGCGGCGCTTGAGGTAGCGGCTGGCGATCAGCTCGCGTTCTGGGTGATCGGCGAGCCAGCCGGCGCCGTGGCGGAGGAGCTTGGCGACTTCGTCGTCGCCGACCCAGTAGTGCTTCTCGTCGTCGAGGACGGGGAGCAGGACGTAGAGGTGGGCGAGGAGGTCGCGGAGACGGATGTCGCCCCGGAGCTCGAGCGTGAGGTAGGGGCCGGCGCCCCAATCCGGGCGGGTTGGGTCGAGCGGGTGGGGTTCGACGGCGACGGCGTAGCCGAGCGGCTGGAAGAGGCGGCGCAGGACCTCCTCCCCGCCGCGGGCGCGGACGACGGCGACGCGGGCGGCGAGCGGGAGGGGGGCGGCGGCGAGGGCCGGTCGCTCGCCGCTGCGGCCGGCGAGGGCGGAGCCGAAGACGGCGGCGAGCGCCACGCTGAGGAAGGAGGAGGCGACGTAGGGCCGATCGTTGACGTAGGGGGCGAGGGGCGCGTCGCCGCCGCCGGGGCGCCGGACGAGCCGGATCGGGTCGACCTCCAGGAGGAGGGCGGCGGTGCAGCGGTCGGTGCCGACCTCGGGGTAGAAGACGCGGGCTTGGCCGAAGGCGAGGGGAAAGGTTTGGGCACCGGGACGCGCCGGGTTCTTGTGGAGGAGGAAGCCGAGGTCAGCGGCGGGTTGGTGGGCGAGGGTGATGGTCAGAAGCATGAGAACCGCACTCTTGGATTCGTCATTCCCGCCTCGCACCTTGCTCGCCTACTTGATGTCAAGCAGATCATGTGCCAAAGCATCAAAGTAGCGCGCAATGCGTTCCACCTCGACTCTATCCTTCGTTCGGTGGGCGGCGTCACTTGAACGTGAATAGGTTGCTCGGACAAGAGTTGCAATGCGATCCTCTGAGGAGACCGCATTTTGCACTACTTCCTGCTCTCTTGAACCCGCGCCGTTCTGTAGCATGATGTAACGCGCGCGTTGCTTTTGAGTGGGTCCAACGGAGCCCTTCTCCTGGGAGTACCAAGCTTGGCTCTCTACTACTTCATCAGGTGCCAAGGTGCGCAATAGATTGATCAACACTTCGCGAATCTCATGTGCCGTACCTGCCCAAGAGGAACGATACGGATCGGACAAATCGCTCTGGACCTGCTCGTAACTCATGGCAAGTGACGGCGACAGGGTCGCCAGGGCAGAGCGAATCGCATATTGACCTAGCACAATATTTGGGATTCGCCGTGAAGACTCATTTCCCCACTCTGCTGGCTCACTGATTGCTGGTGAATCAGCCCGACTCGCCAGAGTCTGCCGATGATCGCAATCCCTGTCAGAGCCTGCACTTGCCAGCTGCGCCTGGATGCTCGACGCTATCTGTTGGGCTGACCGAAGATGAAGGAGGAAGTCGTCGGAAATCATCTATCCTCCTGCGCGGTTCAGTAGATGGATCGCGATACTGCGAAAAATTGACTCATAGGTTTCTGGCGAAGCGCTTTCAGGGAGATGAACCTGGATATTGAAGTGAATTTGTGGTACGGATCTCGGAGAGAAGGCTGCGCTGCTCGAAACTTCAGGAGACGCAGCCGGATCACTTTCATTGGAACCCTGAACAGGCAATCCGATTTCCCCCTTTTCTTCAGGCGGCAGCGACGCTTTCAACTGCTCCATAGCCATCTCCTTGGATACTACTACTCGTCTTCCAGACAACTCTTGAACCAGCCCGAATTCGTGGATGTTTTCACGGATAACCTCCCAAAATGCCTGAGCGTCATCCATACTCAAGCTAGGCGTATTCTTCAAATAGTCCACTGCTACTTCATCATTGGGTACTGCGCGGCCCTTAAATCTAGAGATGAACGCGGATAAGATTTCGTTAGAGAACAATGCTTCATACGCTGCGCCCATCCTTTGGAACTCGTCTCTTGAGTCGACCATCTTCCGTCCTCGATCTGTGAGGCCAAGATATTCGGCTTGAGTACCACCCGTTGTGAGACCGTAGCCAGTGTTTGCGGTCGTGACCATCATTCGGCTAGGACCGCTTTCCGGAGACTTTCCAAGACGGTTGAAGACTGTCAAGCGGCGTACAGACTCTCCCTCTCCTTCAGCGAAAATGGTTCGGGGCAATTCCAATACCTTGACCAGTGAGACACGGGGGAAAGCTCCTCGGGTAACCTGCCGCTTGGTGCGTTGCTCCTTAATTTGTCCGTTCGATTGAGCTTCAGCCACGTTGAGTCCCCTCCTGATAAGTCCAAGCCTTTGAGTCACCCGCTAGAGTATCGGCGTCCTTGGAGATGGTCAAGAACCAGGCTACCTCTAGTGTGCCCGGATTGAAACAAAGAAATCGCTCAGTCTATAGCGCCGTTTACCGGACCTTGCCGCGGGCCGCGACCCGCCAGCTGTCGACCACGGCCCCGTCGCGGACGACGAGGAGGTCGTCGGTCAGGTTGATCGTGGGGCAGACGTGGTTGGGGATGATCTCGTGGCGGTCGCCGACGGCGAAGCCGGGCTCGTCCGGGGGGAGGAGGACGACGCCGTGCTCCTCGCTGACGCGGGCGATCGTCGCCTCGGGGTGGCCGACGAGGTAGCCGTGGCCGGGGCGGCTGGGGCTGGCGTCCATCGCCAGGGCTTTGGAGCCGGCGTCGAGGATGGCGCGGTCGGCGGCGGGGCGGCTGACGACGGTGGCGGCGATCCGGGCGGCGCAGCGCTCGGGTCCGAGGTGGCCGTGGCGGAAGGCAGAGTTGTCGTTGAAGACGTAGGTGCCGGGGCGCATCTCGGTGACGCCGGGGACGGTCGGGGTGTAGCGGGACGAGGGGGTGGAGCCGACGCTGACGTGGGGGAGGTCGATCCCGTGGGCGCGGATCGCGGTCGCGGTCTCGACCAGGGCGCGGCCGGCGGCGAGGGCGG
>JBBSNJ010000210.1:0-5917 GCA_038232775.1 Thermomicrobiales bacterium | reverse complement strand
TGAGACGCACTTGGGTCTGCTCCTTCCGCCGGGCTGCTCCCCCCGCGCCCCGCAAGGTTGGCGCCCGCGACCCCTCCCGGATCAGGCACCCGGCTACGCCCCAGGCCCGGCCGGCGTCGCCTCGGCCTCCCCCACCTCAGTCGGCGATAGCTCGACCCGGACCAGGACGACCGGGTCCAGCTCGGCGCTCTCGCCCCCGATGTCGACGCCCGGCCGCTCCGTGACCGTATCCCCCGCCACCAGCACGACCGGCTCGCCGTCCGCCAACCGCTGCCGCTCCCGCGTCGGCTCCAACTCAGCGCCGCTCCCCGCCGCCGGGCCGCCACGACCCACCGCCGCCTCTCCGCCGGCCGCCGTCACTGTCAACTCCCCGGAGCGGACCAGGAGCAGCTCCCAGCCGTCCCGCCCCGTACTCGACAGAGCCTCGCCCGGCGCGATCGTCTCTTCCCGGACCGACAGCAGGAAGGGTCCCGGCACGAGGGGCTCGACCACCAGCGTCCCCAGCACCTCCACTCCGCCATCGGGCGCCCCCGAGCCGGGCTTCCCCAGATCGACCACGGCCTGGAGGACCACGGCCGGTCCGACCCCGTCGTTCACCAGCTCGTGCGGCTCGCCGCCGAGTTGGATCGCTTCCCCCACCTCGACGCGGTACGGCTCGTCACCGCCGGCCACCGGCCGCACCGTCAGCGCGCCCGACTCCACGTACCGCGCCGCTCCGCCGTCCTCGCCGGTGATCCACGCCTCGCCCGGCGCCAGCGTGATCCGCGAGGCCTCGATCCGGCGCGACCCATCGCCGGCCACCGCCTCGATCAACGCCACCCCACTCGCCGACGGCAGCGCTTCGTCGGGCGAAGGCGTCGCCGGTCGCGGGTCGACCACCTCGACCTCGTCGATTAGCAGCCGGCCGTCTTCGCGGACGAAGACGACCCGCAGCAGCCGCACCGGGTTGGCGTCGAACGCGCCTTCGACCGCCGGCTCCGAGTAGCGCGCGTCGATCCGCCCGTCGGGCAGGCGGCCCGAGCCCCGCCACACCGGCACCGCCAACGGCGCCAGCCGGTCCCCCAGTGCCGCCACCGCCGCTGGCTCCGGGGACGGCCCAAGGAGATCCCGCAGCGCCGCTGGCCGTCCCCCGAACTCCCGGCGGAGGAAGCCGTCGCTGACCAGCGAGAGGAGCCGTCGCCCGTCCCCGGCCTCCGCGCACCGGACCGCGTCGAACATCAGGTCGCGCATCTCCTCCCACGTCGCCCCATCGACCTCGCCTATGGGCGGCGCGAGGGGTGCCGGCGGGGTTGGCGCCGCCGGCCCGACCGGCGGCTCCCCCGCCGCGGCCACGATCTCGGCCTGGTGTCGCGGCGCCACCCGCTCTGCGCAGGCGGTTCCGCCCTCGACTGGAGCCCCCTGTCTGAACCCGGCGGCCAGGCGCCACCCGATTAGCCCCACGCCGAGCGTCACCAGGATCAGCGCAGCCGCCGCGATCTCCGACCCGAACCGCCGCCGGAGCAGTCCCCTCGCGCCCGTGGGGCCTTCGGCCCGACCGATCCAGCTCGCCGGTTGGTCGACACCGCGTGCCTGCCCCGCCCGCGACCCGATCTCACCCGCTCGCTCGACGCGCAACTCCGCGCCACCCCGCGGCGCCACGAGCGTTGCCCGCAGCCGCCGCACGAAGCCGGGGTCCGGCCCCGGCACCGACCGCGCGTCGAGAGCGTGCAGCGCGCCGATCGTCCGCGCCAGCCCCGCGTCGGCTTCTGCCGCCCGGCCGCCCTCCCCCGCCGCCACCGCGTCCCAGAGCCGGCCTACCCCCTCCGGGTCGTCCCCGCCGGCGGCCCCTCCTGCCCGCTCATCCCAGCGCATCGCGCTCCTCCTCGCTGGCAGCGGCCAGCAGCTCGCGCAGCCGGCGCACGGCCCGGTGTTGGGCGACCCGGACCGCGCCGTGGCTCCGCTCCCGCGCCCGCGCGATCTCGATGTCGGTCAACCCGGCCAAGCGCAACTCGACCACCCGCGCCTGCCCCGGTGGCAGGCGGGCCAGCAGCAGCCGGATCGACCGCTCCCGCTCGGCGGCCAGCAGCGTCCCTTCCGGCGACGACTCGGGCGCCACGTCGGCGATCTCCGGCAGGGCGGCGCCACCTGCCCTCCTTCGCTCCCGCAGCAGATCCGTCACTGCGTGGTGGGCGATCGTGAAGAGCCAGGCCCGGAACGACCCGTCCGCCTGGAGCCGGAAGCGCGGCAGGGCCGCCAGAGCGCGAGTGAAGGTCGCCCCGGTCGCGTCCTCGGCCGCCTCCCGCTCCCCGAGCCGGCGCAGGCAGTAGCGATAGACGGCGACCACGTAGCGGTCGTAGAGCGGCCCGAATGCCGCCGGGTCGGACCGCGCCCGCTCGACCAGCTCGTCGTCGCCCAGCACTACGAGCGCCCTGACGATCGGCTCACCCCCCCGTCCGGTCCTCCGCGCTGCTGGTGGCGAAGCCCCGATCGCCTGCATCCCCACCCCCCGCCGTCTCCCGTCCACACGCCGGCCGTCGCCAACATGAACGGGAGTCGGGGGAGCAGTGTTACTCCGGGGACGGCCCTGATCGGGGACGCTCCTTCCTCCGATCATGTGTCCCGCCGGTGCGCCCTGATTGAAGCTGCTCTCCGAACTCCGGGTGCAGGGTGGGGCATGGCGCCCTCTCTCCCACGCAGCCCCGAAGCATCGAGGTGAAAAGGGGGCCGGGGGACGACCCTGAGCGGAGGCTAGAAGGGAGGGCCAAGCGCCCGAGCCCAAGCGATGCTCCGGGAACCGCGTTAGGCGCCGGCACCGGCGATCAGTCGCTCCGCCAGGGCTTCGAGATCATCGCCGATCAGGTCCGGCGCCGGCGCCAGCGGGTCGAGCCCCTGCCCCGGCCGCGCCACAAACGCCGCCGCGCACCCCGCCGCCAGCGCCCCCGCCACGTCCCACCCGTGGGCCGCCACCAGCCGCACCTCCGGCAGCGCCACCCCGAGGCGCTCGGCCGCCATCCGGTACGGCTCCGGCGCTGGCTTCAGGCGCCGCACCGCGTCGGCCGAGAGGGCCTGCTCGAACAGATCGCGCAGACCGGCGTGGGTCAGTTGCGCCTCGGCCACCGCCGCCGTCGAGTTCGTCAGCGCCGCCAGGCGGAAGCCGGCCCCCCGCAGCCGCTCCAGCCCCGGCCTCACGTCGGGATGGGGCGGCAGGCGCCGCATCCCCTCGCGCACCGCGTCCCGCGCCTCGTCGCCGACCGCCACCCCGCGCCGTGCCCCGACCGTCCCCAGCGCGCCCATCCCGATCTCCCCGAAGGGGTGGTAGTCGCTGGTGATGGTCGACAGGAACGCCGAGTGCAGCATCTGCTGGAACCACTCCCGCCGCGCCCCGGCGTCGCCGAAGTGCTCCTCGAACAGCGGGTCGAGCGCCGACAGGTCGAGCAGCGTTTCGTTGACGTCGCAGACGATCACCTCTGTCATCCCCGTCCCTCCTCGACAATCAACACCCCTCCGGCCCAGACCCAGACCGGCTCCACCTCACGAGCCGTGCCACGAACGCTCGCCGCCGAACCAGGCGGCGCGAGGCGGTGGTCAACGTCGCGCCGTCGACGCGGGAGGAGGGATGATACGGTCTCCGGTTGAACCGTTTGGTTATTATCGGAAGCGGGAACGTCTCCCCTCTCCCGCGCACGGGACAGGGGCAAGGGGGCCGGGAGTGAGGGCATTCGTCCGGGAAACGGAAGCATTCACTGGGATTCCATATCACGGCACTTTGTTGACCGCGCTCGAGACGGGGCGTTGAGGGCGATCCAAGGCGACTCGATGAACCGAAACCGGGAGAATCGCGTCCCGTCCTTTGACTCTGCGGAGTCCCCAATACAGCGGTTGTCAGAAGCGTTGCCGTCGTCAGGCTGGGTAGGGGCGCTGCTGGCTGCGCCCGTCGGCCGGAGGCCGACAACGCCGCCGTCGGTCCTCAAGCAAGGGAGGGCAACGTTTCTGCACGGCGCTGTAGACCCACGCCGATGTTGCAACAAAGTACTGACAACACCTGCTGATACGGAATCCGGTTGAGCGGTTCGGCGCTCGCCCGGGGGACTGGCTCCCCTCTCCCGCGCACGGACCCAGGGCAAGACGCCGGGGGCGAGGACGGCTCTCCCGCGAAACCGAAGCGATCACCCGGACCACGGACGACGGCGGTTGCCGGAAGCGTCGTCGGCGTCGGTTCGGGTCGGGGCGCTGCTCGCCGCGCCCGCCGCCCAGAGGCCGACAAGCGCCCCACGGCTCCCCGAGGCAGCGGGAGGACGCCCCTTTGGCACGACGCGCTCGCCGCTACGTATGGCGACCGCGGGCGGCGACAGGCCAGACGGTCTCGATCTCCCCGCCGCGGACCCCATAGAGCTGCTCGTGGAGGTGGATCGCCCGGTCGCCGAACCCGACCTCGAGCTCGACCCGGTCGCCGATCCGAGGCGACGCCGACGGCCGCTCGAGCTCGATGATGCAGTGCTCGATGTGGAGCGCCAGCGAGGCCACGCCGTCGAGGCCGCGCGGCACCGGCGGCAGCAGGCTGGGATCGACCTGCTTGCGGCCGGCGTCGAGCACCAGCCGGGTCGGGGTGGGGCGGGAGACGACGGTCGTCACCAGCGTCAGCGCCGGCTCGACCGGCACCCCCATCCCCCGGTAGATCGGGTCGCCGAAGATGCCGCCGCCGGCCTGCACCTCCGTCACCCCCGGCAGGCCGGCGGTCACCAGGTAGGTCCCGGTGCCGCCGCAGGAGACGATCTCGACCGGCAGCCCGGCGTCGCGGCAGGCCCCCGCCGTCACCGTCAGCGCCCCGACCGCCGCCGCGATCACCGCCGGCCGGGCCTCGTTGTCGGCCACCCCCATCGCCTGGCCTTCCCAGGCCATCACCCCCGCGAAGCGGACCCCCTCGCAGCTGGCGATGGCCTGGGCGAGGGCGACCGCATCGGCCCCCGGTGCCACCCCGCACCGGCCCATCCCGACGTCGACCTCGACCACGACCCGCGGCCGCACCCCGTGGGCGCGGGCGACCGCCGCCAGCTCCCGCACGTTGCCGATGTCGTCGGCGGCCACGATCACGTCGGCGTGGGCGCAGAGGGCGGCCAGCCGCCGCGCCTTGATCGGCCCGACGATCTGGTTGGCGACCATGATCTCGCGGATACCGGCCGCGGCCATCACCTCCGCCTCGCCCAGCTTGGCGCAGGCGATCCCGATCGCCCCGGCCGCCAGTTGCTTGTGGGCGATCGCCGGCGTCTTGTGGACCTTGACGTGCGGCCGCCAGGCGACCCCCCGCTCCCGGATCGCCCCCGCCATCAGGTCGATGTTCCGCTCCAGCGCCTCCAGATCGACCACGAGCACCGGCGTGTCCAACTCCGCGACCGGCCGCCCGACGAGCGTCGTCTCCATCGCCATCCCACTTCCTCCCTCGCTGCCGCCATCGTCGCCGTTCTGGTCCGCGGCCACGGCCGGGAACTTCGTTCCCCTGATACCAAATCCGGTCGAACCGCTCCCTCCTCGGAACCGGCACGTTCTCCCCGCTCCCGCGCACGGGACCGGGGGTAAGGGGGCCGCGAGCGTGCCCTGAGCGGAGCCGAAGGGGTGAGGGCCGTTCTCCGGGCAACGGGCGTCATCACCCGGATTCCGCCTGAGTCCGCCCGCCGCGGCCACCAGCAGGTTAGGCGGCTCGCGCTCAGTCACCCACCCGCGCGACGGGCAGGACACCGCCATCGGTGCCGCGGGAGCGGGAGGAGACCAGAAAGGCCGCCGCCGCCGCCACCTCGGCCGGCGGCGCGCCGGCCCCTGCCTCGACGGCGTTGACTCGGAGACCGGGCAGTTGGGGGGCGGGCGCCCGACCGGCCCCCCCCAGCGCGCCCCCCCCGCCGCCCCCCCCCACCGCCCCGCCCCGCCCCTGGCGCGCCCGCCCCGC
>JBBSNJ010000209.1:0-5934 GCA_038232775.1 Thermomicrobiales bacterium | reverse complement strand
GGCGACGGCGTCGGCGGCGGAAGCCGACCGGAGGCGGAGGCCATCGCCGAGGTCGAGGGGCAGGGCGGGGTCGGTCAATCCGGGTCCTCGTGGCCGGCGCGTCGGATCGCTCCGCCGCGGGACGGCCGATGGCTAGACGAAGGTCTGGTCGACGTAGCAGTAGCGCCAGTCCTCGCCCGGCTCGAACGATTGCATGATCGGGTGCTCGGTCCCTTGAAAATGCTTGGTCGCGTGCTTGTTCTTGGAGAAGTCGCAGCAGCCGACGTGGCCGCAGATCAAGCATTCCCGGAGGTGGACCCAGCTGTCCCCCGTCTTGAGGCACTCCTCGCAGCCTTCGGCGCTGGGGGTCACGTCGCGGATCTGGGTCAGGTGAGTGCAGGTGGTCGCCATCAGTTCCTTCTCCTCGGTCGGGCGGGATCAACGGCCGCGGCGCTTGCGGCGCCGCGACGAGCGGGTGCGGTCGGCATGATACTCGCGGGCGGCGCCGTTCGGGGCGGCTCAGCCGTCGCGAGCGGGGCGGATGGCGGGGACGGCGGACGCCTCCCGCCTGGGCACGGGCTCCGCGTCGGCCGCTGGCGACCGCGCGACCGCCTTGCCGTCGATCAGGAAGAAGGCGATGACCGCGCTGGCCAGGGCGAGACCGGCGCTGATGAGCATCACGAGACGGAAGCCGTCGACGAAGGCGGCGGCGATCGCCCGCTCGACGGCGGCGCCGAGGTCCGGGGGGAGGTCGCCGGGGGGCGCGGCGTCGGCCAGGCGGTCGCGCTGGGCCTCGACGGCGGCGCGGGCCGACTCCGGCAGACCGGAGATCCCGGCCAGACGCTCGGCGAGGCCGGCGCCGAAGGCGGCGGCGGCGACGATGCCGAAGAGGGCGATCGCGAGGACGCCGGCGGCGCGGGAAACGGCGTTGTTGACGCCGGAGGCGAGACCGGCGTGGCGGCCCTCGACCGCGCCCATGACGGCGGTCGTCAGGGGGGCGACGGTGACGGCTAGGCCGAGACCGAGGACGACGACCGCCGGGAAGTAGGTCGTCCAGTAGCTGCCGCCGACGCCGGGCCGGGCGAAGAGGGCGAAGCCGGCGGCGGCGATCGTCGGGCCGACGATCAAGGGGAGCTTGGCGCCGAAGCGGCCGATCAAGCCGCCGGCCCAGCGGGAGAGGGCGAACATGATCAGGATCATCGGCAGGAGGGCGGCGCCGGCCGCGGTCGAACTGTAGCCCTGGACCTGGATCAGGTTGAAGGGGACGAAGAAGAGGGCGCCGCCGAGGGCGGCGTAGAGGAGGAAGGTGAGGGCGTTGGCGCCGCCGAAGGTGCGGGAGCGGAAGAGATCGAACGGCATCATCGGCGCCCGACCGCGGGCCTCGACGGCGAGGAAGGCGATCAGGCCGCCGACGCCGGCCGCGAGCGCGACCAGGACGACCGGGCTGGTCCAGCCCCGGTTCGGCGCTTCCGTGAAGCCGTAGACCAGCCCGCCGAGCCCGACGGTCGCCAGCAGCGCGCCCCACCAGTCGATGCTGCCGAGGCCGCCGGCGGCGTCCGAGTCGCGGCTCTCCGGGACGCGCCAGAAGGTGAGACCGAGGACGGCGACCGCGAGCGGGACGTTGATCAGGAAGACCCAGCGCCAGGAGGCGTTCTCGACCAGCCAGCCGCCGAGGACCGGTCCGACCGCGGCGGTGATCGCGGTGAAGCCGGACCACGTCCCGATCGCCCGCCCCCGCTCCGTCTCGTCGGTGAACGACGCGCTGATCAAGGCCAGGCTGCCGGGGACGAGGAGGGCACCGCCGATCCCCTGGGCGGCGCGGAAGGCAATCAACTGCCCGGTCGTGCCGGCCAGACCGCAACCGACCGAGGCGACGGTGAAGAGGGCGACGCCGAGGGCGAAGATCCGCTTCCGGCCGAGACGGTCGCCGAGGGCGCCGCCGACGAGGATCAGGGCGGCGAGGAAGAGGGCGTAGGCCTGCACCACCCACTGCACCTCGGCCCGGGTGGCGCCCAGCTCCCGCTGGAGGGTCGGTAGGGCGACGTTGACGACGGTGCCGTCGATGAAGGCCATGCTCGAGCCGAGGATCGTCGCCGCCAGCACCCAGCGGCCGACGTCCGGGGGGCAGGCGGCCGCGTTTCGAGCGTCTTGGCCGGCGATCACCCCTTCGTCGCACGGCGCCTTGGCGATCGAAACCATCGTGCTCCCTCCTGCGTCCGGTTCTAGTCAGGCTACCGCGTCGCGGTGCGGCGCGCCCGAGCGGGGGAGACCGCCGCCAGCCGAACGACCTTCCGCCCAATCAGGAGGGAGAACGCGACGCCCTTGCGGTGGGGACGAAAGGCATCGCCATTGTGAGAAGCAGGGTGGCGACCCACCGCGTTGTGCAATGCCGTCGGCCCGCCGCGATCAGTCGTCGGGGCGCTGCTTGCCGCGCCCGTCAACCGCGGGCCGACAAGCCGGCGGGCTGCCCAGCCCCGCCACCGAACGATCAATGCTTCCGCAAACCGCAATGCACCGCGCGGCGTTGGGAGGGCGAGCGCAGGAGCGAGCCGAGAAAACCGGCGGGGCGCTCGCCGCCGCGGGGGGAGGAGCGACGACAGGGAGGAGCGACGACAACGATGGCTACTCGGCGAAGCGCTCCTCCCGCCAGGGATCGGCGTCGTTGTGGTAGCCGTAGTTCTCCCAGAAGCCGGGCTGGTCCTCGGCCAGGAACTCGATCCCGCGCAGCCACTTAGCGCTCTTCCAGGCGTAGCGCTTGGGGACGACGGCGCGGAGCGGGGCGCCGTGCTCGGGCGTCAGGTCCTCGCCGCCGTGCTTGAGCGCGAGCAGAACGTCCTCGTCGTCGAAGGCGGCCAGCGGCAGATTGGCGGTGTAGTCGCCGTCGGCGTGGAAGAGGACGAAGCGGGCCTCGGCGAGCGGTCGGGCGCGGGCCAGCAGCTCCCGCGCCGAGACCCCCTCCCAGACGTTGTCGAGCTTGCTCCAGCGGGTGACGCAATGCATGTCGGCGCCGACCGTCGTCCGCGGCAACGCCTGGAACTCCGGCCAGGTGAGGCGGAGCGGACGCTCGACCAGGCCGAAGACGCGGAAGACCCAGCTCGCCGGGTCGAACGGAGGGACGGCGCCCTGGTGGAGGACGGGCCAGCGCTGGGTCAGGTGCTGGCCGGGCGGCAGCCTCCCGGCCAAGCTTGGGTCGATCTTGGGGCGCTTGACCCCGAGGGAGCGGAAGACCATGATCGGGAACCTCCGACGAGGCGAGGGGAGCGGGACCGGAGCGGCGCGTCCCGCGACTCCGGGGCGAGCCTGGACCGAACAGCGGGAGTATACGGGCCACTGCCGCGGCCCCGCGCCGGCTCGTGGCGGAGGCGACCGGGAAGATCAGAGTTGGAGCCAGAGACGGCCGCGACTCCTCCGGCGGATCGCGCCGTGGGCCGCGGAGGCGCGGGGGCCGGCCGTGGCCTGGCGGCGGCGCCCGCCCGCGCTTCGCCGCCATCGTGGTCTCACCGAGGAAGCGTTCCCAGGCTCCAACCGCCACGGAGTGGCTCGCTTGATCGGGCCGAACACTGCCGGGCGTCGGGCGTCGGGCGTCGGCCGTCGCGGCCGGAGCGTCGGCCTTCTCGACGGCGGGAGGAGCGACACTCGCGCCGCGCCGAGCTACTCAATCGAAGCATCGCGCCGTTAGCAGTCTCCCGTTGAGAGTGCTAGGCACGCTTGACCGGCTCCCGCGGGCCGCTATACTTCCGGAAGCAACGAACGTCCCGCCCACGCTCGGGTTCCGGCGCCGCGGGCGCCCGGTCGATCCCCCGCGGGACGGACCGCGCCGCCGGAGCACGCGCGCCGGGAGCGAACTCCCCCGGTTCGATCATGGTTCAGGAGACGATGGCCGCCAAACGCGACTACTACGAAGTGCTCGGCGTCGGCCGCTCGGCCTCGACCGAGGAGCTGCGCCGTTCCTACCGGAAGCTGGCCCGCCAGTACCACCCGGACGTCAACCGGGACGACGGCGCCGAGGAGCGGTTCAAGGAGATCAACGAGGCCTACGAGGTGCTGGCCGACAACGACCGCCGGGCCGCCTACGACCGGTTCGGCCACGCCGCCAACGGAATGGGCGGGGCGCGGGGCGATCCATTCGGCTTCGGCGGCGCCGGCTCCCCCTTCTCCGACCTGTTCGAGAGCTTCTTCGGCGGCGCCGCTGCCGGCCAGCGCCGCTCGGCGCCGATGCGCGGCACCGACCTCCAGTTGACGATCGAGGTCGAGTTCGAAGAAGCGGTCGTCGGCGTCGAGCGGGAGGTCGAGATCGCCCGGCTGGAGACGTGCGACGCCTGCCACGGCAAGCGGATGCGCGACGGCCAGGAACCGCCCCGCTGCACGACCTGCGGCGGGACGGGCGAGGTCCGCCGCGTCCAGCAGACGATCCTCGGCCAGTTCATGACCGCGACCCCCTGCACCACCTGCGGCGGCGAGGGGCTGCTGATCACCGACCCCTGCCCGGTCTGCCGGGGCCGGGGCCGGGTCTCGCGGCCGCGGACGCTCAACCTGACGATCCCGGCCGGGCGCGACGAGGACGCCCCGCTGCGGTTGACGGGGCGGGGGGAGTCCGGTCCCGAAGGGGGGCCGCCGGGCAACCTGTTCGTCAAGGTCCGGGTCAAGCCCCACGCCCTCTTCACCCGCAGCCACAAGGCGATCCACTCCCAGGTCGGGGTCAACGACGCCCAGGCCGCGCTCGGCGACGACCTGGAGATCGAGACGCTCGACGGTGCCGTCGCGTTCAAGCTGCCGGCGGGCACCCAATCGGGGCAGCAGTTCCGCCTCCGGGGCCGGGGGGTGCCGGACCTGCGCGGCGGCGACCGGGGGGATCAGATCGTCACCGTCCACGTCATCACCCCGCGCGCGCTGACGGGCGAGCAGCGGGAGCTGCTCCAGCGCCTGGCGGAGACGATGGGGGGCGAGGTGACGCACCAGCCGGCCCACCGGACCTTCTTCGACAAGGTCAAGGACGCGCTCGGGGTCTGATACAGGAGCCGATTGAACCGTTCCGCGCTCGGGAATGGGACCGTCTCTTCTCTCCCGCGCACGGGACAGGGGGAAGGGGGTCGGGGGTGAGGGACTCTTTTCGGGAGGCGGCAGTGGTCACCCGGAGCCCGTAGCAGCAGAAACGACCGGGCGGGCGCGCCCAATGCTCCTGTGCCGCCACTCCGACGGTGGCGGGCGGCGGGTACCGCGGGCCTCCGGCGGTCGGGAGCGGGGGACCGCTGCTATACTCGGCCTGGCACGAAAGCCGGACGCGGGCTCGGGGCGCGAGCCGGGAGTCGCGGTCGTGGTCGTGTCGGTGGCGGGTGGTGAAATGGTATCACAAGGGTCTTTGGAACCTTTGTTCCAGGTTCGAATCCTGGCCCGCCAGCCCTTTGGCTCGCCCCTCCCCGCGCCGTCGGTCTGGCTTCGGTCACGGTGAAGCCGGATCGGTCCGGCGCCGCCGCGGCGGACGAGCCGGGCGGCGTCGCCCTGGTCGTCCTCGCCGCCGGCCGCGGCACGCGCCTGCGCTCCCGCCTGGCCAAGCCGCTGCACCCCGTCGCCGGTCAGCCGATGATCGACCGCGTGCTGCGCGCCGGGGCCGCCGCTGCCCCGGTCCGGACGGTCGTCGTCGTCGGTCGGGAGGGGCGGGCGGTCGCCGACCACGTCGCCGCCTCCGGGGTCGCCACGGTCGACCAAGATCCCCCCCGCGGCACCGGCGACGCGCTGCGCTGCGCGCTGCCGGCGACCGCCGGGGCGGAGTTGCTGGTGGTCCTCTTCGCCGACCACCCGCTCCTGACCGGCGAGACCGTCCGCGACCTCGTGGCGGGTGCCCACGCGACCGGGGCGCTGGTCACGGTGCTGACGACGACCGTCGCCGACGCTGCGGGCTACGGCCGCCTGGTGCGGAACGGCGCCGGGCGGCCGCTGCGGATCGTCGAGCGGCGG
>JBBSNJ010000208.1:0-5941 GCA_038232775.1 Thermomicrobiales bacterium | reverse complement strand
GGGGGGGGGGGGCCCGGGGGGGGCCGGGGGGGTGGACGGGCTCGCGGGCGGCGGGGCCGAGGGAGGCGACGGCGCGGCGGCGGAAGCGGTTGGCGGGGTCGGGCTCGGGGACGGCGGCGAGGAGGGCACGGGTGTAGGGGTGCTGGGGGCGGTCGATGACGGCGGTGGCGGGGCCGAGCTCGACGATCGCGCCCCGCCGCATGACGGCGATCCGGTCGGCGAAGTGGCGGGCGCTGGCGATGTCGTGGGTGACATAAAGAAAGGCGACGCCGCGGTGCTCCTGGAGGCCGCGGAGGAGGTCGAGGATCCCGATCCGGCTCGAGGCGTCGATCATCGAGACCGGCTCGTCGGCGACGATGTAGTCGGGGTCGCGGATCAGGGCGCGGGCGATGCCGACCCGCTGGCGCTGGCCGCCGGACATCGCCGAGGGGTAGCGGGCGGCGGTGCGGGCGGCGGGGACGAGCTCGACGGCGGTCAGGGCTTGGGCGACCCGGTCGCGGCGCTCGGAGGGGGGGACGCCGTCGATGACGAGCGGCTCTTCGACCAGCTCGCCGACGCGCATGTAGGGGTTGAGGGTCGAGAAGGGGTCCTGGAAAACGATCTGGGCGCGGCGGCGGAGCCAGTGGAGGCCGGAGTCGGGGGTGTCGGTGATGTCCCGGCCGTCGAAGCGGACGCGGCCGGCGGTCGGGCGCTGGAGGAGGAGGGAGACGCGGCCGACGGTGGTCTTGCCGCTGCCCGACTCGCCGACGAGGGCGAGCGTCTCGCCGCGGCCGATCGCCAAATCGACGGCGTCGACGGCGCGGACCTGGCCGGAGCGCAAGAAGCCGGTGCGGGTCTGGTAGACGACGGAGACGGCATCGAGGGCGACGAGGGGGTCGCCGGCGGCATTCTCCGGCGGGACGGGTTCAGCCATCGGCGAGCGCCCCTGGCCGCATATGGAGCTCGAAGCGGTCGCCGGCGACGGCGAGGTCGTTGAGCCAGCAGCGGGCGTGGCCGCCGTCGGCGAGGGGGATCGGCGGCGGGTGCTGGGTGGGGCAAGGGTCGAAGCGGTAGGGGCAGCGGGGGTGGAAGCGGCAGCCAGCGGGGAGGTTGGTGGGGTCGGGGGGCTCGCCGGGCATCGGGCGGGGGCGGGTGTCGGCGCGGAGGCGGGGGAGGCTGGCGAGGAGGAGCTGAGAGTAGGGGTGGCGGGGGGCGACGAGGACGCGCTCGGCGGGGCCGAGCTCGACGTGCTCGCCGGCGTAGGCGACGGCGATCCGGTCGCAGAGGTCGGAGGCGAGGCCGATGTCGTGGGTGATGAAGAGCATCGAGATGCCGGGGTCGGCCTTGAGGTCCTTGAGCAGGTCCATGATCTGGGCCTGGACGCTGACGTCGAGGGCGCTGGTCGGCTCGTCGAGGATCAGGAGGTCGGGGTCGAGGATGAGGGCGGTGGCGATGACGACGCGCTGCTTCTGGCCGCCGCTCAGCTCGTGGGGGTAGCGGGGGAAGTAGGCGGCGGCGAGGCCGACGCGCTCGAGCAGCTCCTCGGCGCGGCGGCGGGCGGCGCGCTTGTCGGCCTGGGGGTCGAGCAGGAGCGGCTCGGTGATCTGGTCGCCGACGCGCAGCACCGGGTTGAGGACGTTCATCGCCCCCTGGAAGACCATCGCGATCCGGCGCCAGCGGATCTGGCGGCGGTACTGCTCGTCGGAGAGGGTGGTCAGCTCTTGGCCGTCGAGGCGGATCGAGCCGTCGAAGCGGGCGACGTTCTTGGGCAGCAGGCGCATCAGGGCGTTGGCGAGGCTCGACTTGCCGCTGCCCGACTCGCCGACGATTCCGATCGCCTCCCCCTTCTGATCGAGGGCGAAGGAGACGCCGTCGACGGCACGGACGACGCGGCCCTCGGCCGCGTAGGAGAGGTGGAGGTCGTCGACGGCGAGGAGGGGGGGCATCGGTGGTGGCTGGCCTCGTGGTCGGGAGGAGGGGACGGACGACGGCCGGTCGAGCGAGGTCAAGGAAGGTCGAGGGCTTGGCGCAGGCCGTGGTCCAGCGCCGAGCGGTCGCGCGCGGTGAGCGACCCGAGTCGGCGACCGATCAGCCTCGCCGCGATCTTGGTCTGGGCGAGCGATGGACGAAGCGGACCGGCTTCCCCCCAATCCTGAAGGAGTTGATCGCCGGGATGCTGGACCGCGTCGAGATTGCTGGTGATCGACGCGATCAGGACGTCGGATGACTTGTCGTGGTAACGGTCCCCGGAGACGATCACGGCTGGACGCCGTTTCGTCCCAGAGCGATCGGCGAACCCGACCGGGACCAGGACCACGTCACCCCTACGCCAGGTCGTCATAGATCGCGTCCGCGTCGGACTCCCAATCGCGGGCGAAGACCGGGACGGAGAGCCGGGTCCATTCGCCATCGGGGGCTTCTTGGTCCGCTCGCGCCAGGTCGCGCTGGAGCGCGCCGCCGACGTAGTCTCGAACCGAGAGACCGCGTCGCGCGGCGGCGGCCTCGAGCTGCCGCCGCAGCTCGGGCGCAACCTCGACCTGGAGCAGCCGTCCGTGGTCCTGGCTGGTCGTCTTCACCCGCGCTCCCGGCTGCTGTCGAGCTTCCGCCTCGTCATCCTAGCGCAAAGCAGAGCTGCCGACAGCCAGTGCTCGGCCACGGCGCGACCACGCCGGCGCCGCGGCCGAGCCGGGAGGATGAGAGACGCGCCGCCACGAGCGCCGCTGGGAAGGAGACGCTGTCCACGGCGAGGAGGGGGGCATCGGCCGGCCTTCGGGGCGGGGCGGGCGTGGCCGGCGTCTCGCCGGAGGGGGGTCGAGGGGATGGGTCCCAAACCCCGCCCGGCACCCGACCGCGGGTGGTCGACGGCCGAGACGGTTGCTAGGTCGCGCTCGACGCGAGGACGGCGGTTTCTGGGGCCGCGGCCGGGGGGGAGGGCGTGATCGCGACGAGGTTCGAGTGGAAGGTGCTCTGGCCGGCGAGGTCGGCCAGGGCGTCGGGGGTGGTCCAGTTGACGTTGCGGCCGTCGGGGGAGAGCCTGGCCCAGCGGCCCTTGGGGGCGACGGCGACGCCGGGGGGGACGTCGTCGGTGACGACGGCGCGGAGGGTGCACCAGCCGCGCTCGTTCTCGACCCGGACGTCGCCGCCGTGGACGAGGCCGCGGGCGGCGGCGTCGGCCGGGTTGATCTCGACGTAGGGCGTCCCTTCTTTGGCGACGAGCGCGGGCTGGTTGGCCATGCTGGTGGTGACGAAGTGGTGGGCGGCGCCGGTGAGGAGGACGAGCCGGGGCGCGGAACCGTTCTTCGCGACTCCCCGACTCCCCGCCCCCCCGACTGCGAACTCGGCGGGCGGGAGGTAGTCGGGCAGGGGGTCGAGGCCGCGGGCGGCCATCGCCGCGGAGCGGAGCTCGACCTTGCCGGAGGGGGTGGGGAAGCGGCCGTCGGCGAAGGGGACCTCCTGGTCGGGGGGGATGGCGAGGGGGACGGTGCCTTCGGCCTGGAGGCGGTCGAGGGTGATCCCGTCGAGGGAGGGGTTGGTGGCGCGGGTGGCGTCGAGGACGTCGCGGATCGCCGCCTCGGGCTCCTGGTGGAGCCACGGCTCGTCGTAGCCCATGGCGGCGGCGAGGAGGCGGAAGGTGTCCCAGTTGCTCTTGGCCTCGCCCAGGGGCGGGATCGCCTGGTGGTTGTACTGGAGGTGGCGGTGGCCGTAGGGCTTGTGGAGGTCGACCTGCTCGAGCTGGGTGGTGGCGGGGAGGACGAGATCGGCCCAGCGGGCGGTGTCGGTCGGGAACTGCTCGTGGACGATGGTGAAGAGGTCGTCCCGCTTAAGCCCCTCGACGATCAGGCCGGCGTTGGGGGTGGCGGCGACGGGGTTGGCGCAGAAGACGTAGAGGCTCTTGATCGGCGGATCGGCGACCTCGCCGGTGAGGGCGGCGCCGAGCCGGTTCATGTTGACGGAGCGGGGGGTGGGCGGGCACTCGCCCTTGTGGCCGAGCGCCTCGGCGTCCCAGGCGACCCAGCCGGAGGTGGAGTAGGCGAGGCCGCCGCCGCGGACGCCGATCTGGCCGACGACGGCGGGGAGGCAGGCGAGGGCGCGGGCGGTCTGGCCGCCGTTGCCGTGGCGCTGGACGCCGTCGGCGAACTTCAGCAGCGCCGGTTTGGTCGTGCCGTAGCGGCGGGCGAGGGCGACGATCGTGGCTTGGTCGAGGCCGGTGATGGCGGCGACGCGATCGGGGGGGAAGGCGGCGGCGCGGTCGCGCAGCTCCTCCCAGCCGAGCGCATTGGCGCGGAGCCAGGGCTCGTCGTGGAGCCCTTCGGCGAAGAGGACGTGCATCAGGCCGAGGGCGAGGGCGCCGTCGGTGGCGAGGCGGGGTTGGAGGTGCTGGTCGGCGGAGCGGGCGGTGCGGGTGCGGCGGGGGTCGATGACGACGAGGTGGGCGCCGTTGCGTTGGGCTTCGCGGAGGAAGGGGACGACGTGGGGGCTGGTGCTGGCGGGGTTGTGGCCCCAGATCAGGATCAGCTTGGCGTGGCGGAAGTCGCGGGGGTCGAGGCCGCGGCGGGTGCCGAGGGTGGCGTTGACGGCGGCCTCAGCGGCGGCGCCGCAGATCGAGCGCTCGAGCCCGGAGGCGCCCATCCGGTTCCAGAGGCGCTGGTTGCAGATGCCGAGTTGGAGGAGGCCGAGGGTGCCGCTGTAGGAGTAGGGGAGGATGGCGGCGGCGCCGTGCTCGGCGATGATGCCCCGCCAGCGCTCGGCGATCTCGGCGACGGCCTCCTCCCAGGAGACCCGTTCCCACTGATCGCTCCCCTTCGGCCCGACGCGGCGGAGGGGGTACTGGAGGCGGTCGGGGGCGTAGACGCGGTCGAGGTAGGGGCGGACCTTGGCGCAGAGCCAGCCCTGGGTGATCGGGTGGTCGGGGTCAGCGCGGAAGCCGACGGCGCGGCCGTCCTCGACCTCGACCAGGGTGGCGCAGGTGTCGGGGCAGTCGTGGGGGCAGGCGCCGCGGACGAGGGTCGGCTGGGCGAGGGGCAGAGTGGAAGCCACGGCGGTGCTCCAGGTGTGAGAGCGAATCTGCTGCCAATAGCGGCAATGGTACGCTACGAGCGTCGGGCCTGCGCCTTCCTGAGCAGGTGCCTGTTGCCCCTCAACCCGACGCAGGCTCGGGGCGACTCGTGGCGCTGGGTCTCGCGCGGGGAGCACCATCGGTGTTCGCGCCGGCCTGCCGCTGAGGGTGGCGGCGCCGATCACCCGCTTGGCCCGGTTCGTCACGCGAGGGAGCGCGCGGCGGCTGACTCTTCCCCGTCTCCACCGCGCCAGCGGAGAGATCAGCCCTGGCCCCACCGACAAGGGGCCGATCAACTCCTCCGGCGTGATCGTTGGCGCGCGGTCGGCAGCTGAATTCTGCCCGACGCGGTCACCTGCCCAGCCGCGTGGTTCCCCAAGCGAATGGGCGCCGCCTCGATCAGGGGGCCGAGCCCGCTGTCGTTCGCAACGAGCGTGGTTGGAGCCGTGACGATGGTCGCGACAAACACAGGCACAGGCACGACCAGGGCGGTCTCGCTGGCGGAAGCGTCGGCGGCGGGGCGGTTGGGCGCCTTGATCGAGGAGGTCGCCGCCTCGGGCGATGGGGTGATCGTCGAGGCCGAGGGGGAGGCGGCGGCGGCGATCGTGCCGGTCGCGGACTTCGAGGAGTTCCTCGCCTACCGGCAGGCGAAGCGGCGCGAGGAAGCGGCAGCGCGCCTGCGGGCGCTGCGCCAGGAGGTGCTGGCCCGGAATCGCGATCTCTCGCCTGAGGAGGCCGATGCGCTCGCCGAGCGGGGGGTGCGCGAGGTCGAAGAGGAGATGGCGCGGGAGGGGAAGCTTGTGCTGCGACGCGGCCGGCGATCGTAGATGCTCCGCGTCCTCCTCGATGCCAACATTTTCATGAGCTTCCTCCTCACGTCCCGGTCGGCGTCGCCTCCAGTCCGCG
>JBBSNJ010000207.1:0-5973 GCA_038232775.1 Thermomicrobiales bacterium | reverse complement strand
CGTCGTAGAGCTCCTGGGGGATCGCTTGCAGGCCGGCGAGGAGGAAGAGGGCGAAGAAGGGGAACCAGCGCCAGAGCTCGGCGGTGAGGACGGCTGCCATCGCGGTGGCGGGGTCGGCGAACCAGGCGCGGTAGGCGTCGATGATGCCGGCGCGGACGAGCAGGTCGTTGAGGACGCCGAGGCGGGAGTCGAGCATCAGCGCCCACATGTGGGCGGAGACGACCGACGGCATCAACCAGGGGAGGAGGACGAGGACGCGGGCGACGCGGACGCCGGGGAGGGCGCGGTTGAGGGCGAGGGCGGCGACGAGGCCGAGCAGGAACTGGCTGGTGGCGCCGACGACGACCCAGACGGCGGTGTTGAGCGCGGCGGTGCGGACGACCGGATCGGCGAGGAGGTCGGCGTAGTGGCGGAGCCCGACGAACGGAGTGCCGAGCTGGGGGCGGGTCAGCCGCATCTCCCGGAAGGAGAGGAGGATGCCGGAGCCGACCGGGTAGACGACGACGGCGAAGACCAGGATCAGGCTCGGCACGATCAGGAGATAGGCCCAGAACCGGCCTTCCGAGAGGAGCAAGAAGCGGTCGAGTGCCGGCCCCGGGAGGCGGCGGGGCGTGGCCTCAGCAATCGGCGGGGCGGCGATCGTGCCGCCGTCCCTAGGCATCGGTCCCCTCGGGGCGGTCGGCGGGCGGCTGGGACGCCCCTACCGCGCGGGCCGCGAGGTGCTCGGCGACGACGGCGGCGGTGTAGGCGACGTGGGCCTCCATCGCGGCGGCGGCCGAGCCGGCGTCCTGGGCCGCGATCGCGGTCGCGACGCGGCGGTGGTCGGCGGCGGCGGCGGCCATCGAGCCGGGGATGCCGGCGAAGAGATGGACCACCTCGCGCTGCATCTCGCGGACGGCGGTCAGGGAGGCGGCGAGGTAGGGGTTGTCGGCGGCGGCGTAGACGGCGGCGTGGAAGCGGTCGTCGGCGGCGGCGAAGGCCGCGCCGTCGGCGGCGTCGGCGGCGCGGCCGGTCGCGGTCGCCTCCGCCAGGACCGCCTCGGCTTGGCGCTCGGAGCGGCGGTCGGCGGCGGCGTCGGCGGCGAGCCGCTCGAGGCCTCGGCGGAACTCGAAGAGCCGGGCCAGCGCGTGCTCCTCGGGTTGGACCGAGAGGAGGAGGGCGCGGTGGACGGAGGGGAGGGGATCGGCGCGGACGTAGGTGCCGCTCCCCTGCCGGGCTTCGACCAGCCCCATCGCGTCGAGGACCTTGATCGCCTCGCGGACGACGCCGCGGCTGACGCCGAACGACGCGCCGAGCGCCCGCTCGGCCGGCAACCGCTGGCCGGGGGCGAGCCGGCCCTGGCGGATGGCGTCGCGAATCTGGCGGACGACCTGCTCGTAGGAGCGGCCGAGGACGACCGAGTCGAACTGCATCGTTCCCCCCGAGAATGGTCGGGTTGTCGGACCAATTCGATGGTAGCGGAGGTTCGCGGACCGGTCAAGAGGCAGCTGGAGATTCGAGCCTCTGCCCGCGTCGAGCGGATCGGGGCGATCGCCGAGACGCGAGTCGCGTGAACCGTGATGTCTGCCGCGCTGGCCCTCACCCTCGGCCCCCTCTCCTGCTGCGACAGGAGGGGGGGAGACGACACTCGGGTGATCCGCCGAAGTTGGCAGGAAGTTCTGGTGCGGCGCACGCATGGGAGTCGGCGTGCGATCGCGCCTGGGCGATCAGTGGGGGGGAACGAGAACCGTGCCTCGCTCAGGCTCTCCGGAGAACGACTGCCTTCCAGGAGGCGCGAAGGACGGCCGCGGGGAGATCGGCCGCTGGCCGCCTAGGGACCGTCGGGATCAGACGATTCGGGCGCCGAAGCTGCCGACGCCGCGGAACTCAACGGTGCGGGGGTCGCCGTCGGCAGCGCTGCGGGGGTCGATGTCGATGTTGACGCGGGTCCCGTCCTCGAGGGCCAGGACGTAGAGTCCCTGGGAAAGCTCCTCGTCCTCGTGGGCGAAGAAGATCTGGCCGCCCCAGGTCGTCTCGTTCTTGCCGACGGTCGGCCCCGGCGCGATCCGGTAGGCGATCGCGGAGGCGACCTCGCGGTTCTCGGTGTCGTAGCGCGTTCCTTCGCCCGTTTGCTCGCGAAGCTCGGCCATGATCTGCCCTCCCGCCGCGAAGCGCGTCGACCAACCCGTCCGTCCGTTGCAATCGGCGGGCCGCTGGTCGCGCCGTCGCGGTGGCGGGATGGCGGCGCTTTACAGCCGCTTCCGGTCGGCCCTATAGTCGCCGGGCGTCGGCGCGCCGTCGTTCCAGCGTTCGCTCTCGGAGGACGATCCCCATGGCCCAAGCTCCCGTCGCGACCACCATCCTCGACGAGTACGCCGACCGGTTCGCCGGCTCGCTGGCGCTGCACCAGCGGGCGCGGCAGGTGATCCCCGGCGGGATCACGCACGACGGGCGGCACCTGAAGCCGTTCCCGCCCTACATCGCCCGCGCCGAGGGGGCGCGGAAGTGGGACGTGGACGGGCATCAGCTGATCGACTTCGTGGTCGGCCATGGCGCCCTGATCCTCGGCCACAACGAGCCGTCGGTGGTCGAGGCGGTCCGCGCCCGGCTGGCGCTCGGGACCCACTTCGGGGCGGGCCACGAGGGGGAGATCCGCTGGGCCGAGCTGATCCGGGACCTCGTCCCGTCGGCGGAGCGAGTGGAGTTCACGGCGTCCGGCACGGAGTCGACCCTGCTGGCGATGCGCCTGGCCCGCGCCTGGGCTGGGAAGCCGACGGTCCTGAAGTTCGCCGGGCACTTCCACGGCTGGAACGACTACGCGGTCAGGGGGGAGAAGCCGCCGTTCGACGGCGAGACGAGCCCGGGCATCCCCGACGTCGTGCTCGGCACCGTCGCCGTGCTGCCGGCGAACGACCTGGCAGCGGTCGAGGCGCGGCTGGCGCGGGGGGACGTCGGGGCGGTGATCGTCGAGCCGAGCGGCGCCTCGTGGGGGATGGTGCCGTTGGTGGACGACTTCCTGGCCGGTCTGCGCGAGCTGGCGTCGGCGCACGGGGCGGTCCTGATCTTCGACGAGGTGATCACTGGCTTCCGGTGGTCGCCCGGCGGGGCCCAGGGGCGCTCTGGGGTGACGCCGGACCTGACCACGCTGGCGAAGATCGTCGCCGGCGGGCTGCCTGGCGGTGCGGTCGCCGGGCAGGCTGAGGTCATGGAGTTGCTGGAGTTCAAGGACGACCCGGACTGGAACGCGACCCGCAAGGTCCGCCACCCCGGCACGTTCAACGCCAATCCGCTGGCCGCCGCCGCCGGTGCCGCCTGCCTGGAGCGCTGCGCCGACCCGGCGGTGCAGCAGCACTGCGACGACCTAGCGCGGCGGCTGCGCGCCGGCCTGAACGCGACGATCGGGCGACGGGGTGTGCCAGGCTTCGCCTGGGGCGACAGCTCCGTCTTCCACATCGTCCTCGGTCAGCGCTGCGCCAACCCGACCGAGGGCGACCTGCGGCGGCCGGAGGGGGTGTCGGCGGCGGAGCTGAAGGGGAGCGACGGCGGGTCGCTGGCGACGGCGCTCCAGGTGGGGATGCTGCTCGAGGGGGTCGACCTGTTCCGGGGCGGCGGCTTCCTGAGCCTGGCCCACTCCGAACTCGACGTCGACCAGACGCTGGCCGCGTTCGATCGGGTGCTCGTGCGGCTGGAGGAGGAGGGGGCGTTCGAGGGGATTGCCCCCGGAGGGAGGGACGAGCAATCGGTGGCCGCCGTCGACGAAGCGGCGGCCGAGCGGGAGCGGCTCGCCGCCATCGAGCGACTCCACGGCCGTTTCGCTGATCTGCCTGGTGGGGGCGTGGACGAATTCTTGGCCGAGAAGCGGGTCGAGATTGGGCGCGAGCTGGAGCGGGAAGGACGGTGGTAGACGGACGACCAAATCCCTTGATCTTCGATGCCAGCCCGTTGATTGCGTTGCTCAAGGGGGAGTCCGGTGCTGAGCGGACGCGGGATCTGCTGCGCGATGCCGCCGCGCCCCGCGTCGCCCACGCCCTCAACCTGTGCGAGGTCTACTACCACTTCGTCCGTCTAATGGACGAGCCTCGCGTCGCCGCCGCGATGGATACCTTCGAGCGTGGCGGTCTGATCGTTCGAACCGACCTGGAGCCTTCGTTGTGGCGGACGGTGGCGCACCTGAAGGCCGAGTTCTCGCAGGCATCTCTCGCCGACTGCGTCGGTATCGCCTTGGCCCGGAAGCTCGGGGGAACGCTCGTCACCGCCGATCACCCCAGCTTCGGGCCGATGGTCGCTGCCGGCGTCTGCCCCGTGTTGTTCATCCGCTGACCGCGGTCGCCATCAAGCCAGGGTCGGCAGCTGCCGGAAGCTGCGCGTGCGCGCTCGACGCGCCGAGGAGCTTCGTCAGTCGGCGGGGGTGGTTAGGGCGGGGTCGTCGATGCCGGTGGGGTCGAAGCGGGTGGCGTCGTCGCCGTGGCGGCTCCAGGCCCAAGCGTAGGCGATGACGGCGGCGGCGAGCGGGACCAGAAGGACGATCAGCCAGGTCAGCCAGAGGCTGAGGCCGAGCTCGGTGTGGTAGGCGGCCAGGAAGAGCGTGCCCAGGAAGACGAGCAGCGCGACCCCGGCGGCGAGCCGGGCCGGGGCCTGCGTCGGCGGCTCCAAGTACTGGTAGTTGGCACCCCGATTCGAGCGGTCGAGCCAAGGCGCGAACGTGATGATGGCGAAGACGACGGCCGGGAAGAGGACCCCACCGAGAAACGCGGGGCCGATGTTGATCAGCGCGCGGCCGCCGATCCGCGGCGCGAAGACGGCACCGCTCGGGATCAATTCCAGGAAGCCGTAGATCCACATCAGGTACCAGTCCGGCTTGACGTCGGCGGCGCCGCCGCCCGGCGGACCGTAGGCATCGAGGGGATGGACCGGGACGAAGGCGGAGAGGAGGAAGAGCCCGCCGAACATCAGCAGCAGCAGCTGACCGGCGAGGAGCGCTTGGTAGGGCCAGAGGGGGACGCCGAGGACGCGGCCGGGCTCCGCCAACTTGCGGGCGTAGCCGGGTTGGGTGTGCTTCTGCTTGATCACCAGCAGCAGGTGGGCGCCCATCCCGCCCATGATCAGGAGGGGCATGATGAAGACGTGGATTGTGTAGAGGCGGGGCAGGCTGCCGAGGGTCGGGAAGGTGCCGCCGAAGAAGAGGTCGCCGGCGATGTTGCCGAGGTAGGGGATCGAGCGGGCGATGCCGTAGCCGATGCCGGTGGCGGTCACCGAGTAGGACGAATAGGGGAGGGAATAGCCGACGAAGGAGGCGACCAGGGTGAAGCCGAGCAGGACGACGCCGATCACCCAGTTCAGCTCGCGGGGCTTGCGGTAGGCGCCGGTGAAGAAGATGCGCAGGGTGTGGCCGATGATCGAGGCGATCATCAGGTGGGCCGCCCAGTGGTGGGTGTTGCGGAAGAGATTGGCGACCGGGATCGACTCGATCAGCTGGGTCGAGGCGAAGGCTTGGGGCAGCGGGCCGGCGCCGAGGTCGATCTCGGCGTTGGACGGCACGTAGATCAGCCCGAGGTAGATGCCGGTCAGGAGGAGGATGACGAAGCTGAAGAGCGCCATCTCGCCGAGAAAAAAGGTGGAGTGGACGGGGAACGCCTTGCGCCCGTACTTCAGGAAGAGGGCGCGGGTGCCGATCCGCTCGTCCAGCCAGCCCTTCTTCTCGGGCAGGGTGGGTGGGGGCGCAACCGCGACCGTTTCGGCTGGCTCGATCCCGGCCAGAGCGCGCTGCGCTTCGAGGTCGGAGAAGTAGATCCGGTCCCGGCGGTGCGGCGGGTCGTGGCGCTGAAGACCGTTGCCGTCGATCCGCTCGGGGGCGAGGGTCCGGCCGACGACGGGCTGAGCGTCCTGGACGTCGCCGGGAGGGGTCGACCGCGGCGCCTCGCCGCCCGGGAGATCCGTCTTGCTGGTCCGCATGCTGTCGTCCTCTGCCGGTGCTCGGGCGTGGGGTCGGGGCGG